>AZYC01000007.1 GCA_000513075.1 alpha proteobacterium SCGC AAA288-G21
CTACGAAAGTCCTGGTGGTTGGAATATTATAGGGAAAACTCCAAAAAAAATTTTTAACAGCAGAGACAGTACTAATCCTTGCCTTCTATCTCCAGGTGATACAGTAAAATTTAAATCCATTTCAAAGGAAGAATTTAATAAAATAAACAATGAACGATAGTTTTTTCGAAGTTTTAAGACCTGGAATAAACACTACTTTTCAAGATCAAGGCAGATTTAATCTTCAACATTTTGGTGTAGCACCAAGCGGATGTATGGATTATGAATCTTTTACAGTTGCAAATGCTTTGGTTGCAAACAATAAAACGGAAGGTGTTCTGGAATTTGCTTATCAGGGCCCTTTATTAAAATTAATTAAAGGACAAACTAAATTTGCAATTACGGGCAAAGTTCATTTTCAAATTATAAATTCAAAAAATGAAACAATTAATGGAGAATGTAATAGAACTTACGATCTAAAGGAAGGCGAACAAGTTGATATTCTTGCTACCAATAAATCGGCCTATGGATATTTTGCGATAGAAGGAGGTTTTTCACTAAGCCCTTTTTGTAATAGTGTATCAATCTTAAGCAGAGCTAATATTGGTCCAAACGAAGGAAAAAAAATCAGTTTGAAAAATAAAATATTTTGTAAAAAAAACAGTCAAGAAAAAAATAATTATATTATAAGCGTTTTAAATAAAAATAATAATTTGATAAGGGTCTTGAGAGGCCCACAACACAACTATTTTTCAGATTCAAGCAAAAAAGATTTTTGCTCTAAAAATTATAAAATTTCTAACCTTACTGATCGCATGGGTATGAGATTGGAAGGAACGGTCTTAAAAAATGTTGTTAGCCCAAATATTAGATCTGAAGGAATTGTTAAAGGGTCAATTCAAGTGCCAGCAGATGGTCAACCAATCGTACTTTTAAACGATCATCCAACCATTGGTGGTTATCCTAAGATAGCTAATGTAATTTCGGCGGATTATGATTTGCTGGTACAAAACGTCCCAGGTACAAATCTATCATTTAAATATATAGAGCTAAAAGAAGCTGAAAGTGCATTTGTACTTTATTTTGAAAATATTAAAAAAATATTAGAAACCAAATCTATTATAAAATGAAATTTCTATACAAAATACCAGGACCAATATTGGTTACAATGGGGGCATTTTTTTTAAGTTATGGAGGTTTGCTTGTTAAGTCCTTTGAAGGTTCTGATTTATGGCAAATACTTTTGTACAGATCAATTTTTTGTTTTTTGACAGTTGGCGTTTTTTTATTTTTTACCTATAAAAAAGAAACTATTAAAAGATTTAAGATATCTGGATTTCCAGGATTACTTGCTGGCTTTTTCATATCACTAGGTTTTACCGCTTATGTATTTGCCATGTACAATACTACTGTTGCAAATGTAAATTTTACTATTACAACACAAACAATTTTTCTAGCCATATTTGGTTATATTTTTCTGAGAGAAAAAATTTCAGTCTATACCTTAATTTCTATTATTCTTGCGATGTCGGGCGTTTTGTTAATGATAGGAAATTCATTATCAACAGGAGGTTTATTGGGAAATGTTGTTGCTTTAACTATGCCAATTGCTTTTGCGGTGTTAATAATTATTGTCAGAAAATATCCCAATGTTGATATGGTGCCAGCGATGTTTGTGGCAGCTTTCTTAAGTGCAATCTATGCATCGTTTTTGGTTAATAGTTTTTATATCTCCCCAAAAGATCTTTTTCTTTCTTTTTTACTTGGAACTTTTCAAATAGGCTTTGGTTTCATTTGTATTACTATTGGTTCTAAAAATACGCCCGCAGCCATAGTAGGTATATTAATGTTGGTTGAGGCTATTCTTGGACCAGTGTGGGCCTGGATATTTATAAATGAATCACCTCCATTAATAGTAATAATTGGAGGTGGAATAATTATGTTTTCCATTTTATTTCAGTCCATCTTCGTAAGAAAAAAGGCTAATATTTAATTTTTTTAATTCCTCTTCCTACTATCAAAAAAAATAGCCAATTAGGTATAATCTTTAATAATTTCATTATCATTGTAAGTGTTTTAGGAAAGTGTATTTCAAATACGTTTTGTTTTGTTAAACCAACAAACATTTTTTCAGCAGCATATTCGGCTGATTTAATCATAGGCATTGGAAACTTATTTTTGTCGGTCATGGGAGTTTTAATAAATCCTGGGCTTATTAATGAAACTCTTACGTTGTATCTTTTAAAATCAAAATAAAGGCTTTCCGCTAAACTTGTCAGAGCGGCTTTTGAAGCACAATAACCAGAAGCAGCTGGAAACCCTCTATATCCCGCAACAGATGAAACTATTGAGATATGACCACTTTGTTTTTCTCTAAAATAAATGTTAACTGCCATAATACAATTTAAAGTTCCAAAAAAATTAACTTCCATTATTTCTCTTATTTTTTCTTCACTTATTTTTTTTTCTGACTGAGGATCGTGTATTCCTGTACAAAAAACACAAATATCTATCGTTTGGAACTTCTCGACTATGTTGTTAAAGATTTTTTTACATAGAGGGCCATCGGTTACATCCAAAGGAAACGAAAGTATATTAGGATTTTCTTTATTTAATTCTTGAAGTAAATTTTCTCTTCTAGCGGAAGCAGCGACTTGCCAACCTTCACTGGCAAATTTTATAGCCAAAGCTTTGCCAATCCCGCTGCTCGCACCTGTGATCCATACATTTTTTGTCATTAATTAAGTTTAATTCTATTTTAAAAGAAATCTAACAAAAAATATGTGGTGTGATATATTTTCTAAAGCTTAAAAGATTCATGGATGATATTGTAATAGTTGGAGGTGGAATAATTGGAGCTTCCGCAGCTTATTTTCTTTCAAAAGCAGGACGAAAGATAAAAGTTTTTGAACGAGACCCAACGTACAAGAATGCTTCTTTTCCACTTTCTTTAGGAGGGTTTAGGCGTCAATTTTTTCAGAAAGAAAACATATTACTGGGGAAATTTGCAAAAGAATTTATCTTTCAATTGCCAGATTTATTAGAAACAAAAAAAAATGGAAAACCTACAGTAAGTGTAGTGCCAAATGGATATCTTTTGTTATTTGATAAAGAGCAAGCAGACGAACAATATGAAGCGCTCAAAAACCATAGTTCCTGTGATGCCAAAACGAAAAATATTAAAGCAGAAGAACTGCCAAAAGTTTTTCCTTGGATTAGTTCAGAAGGTCTAGAAACCGCTACCTACACTGATAGCAAGGTTGAGGGATGGGTTGATCCACATATGTTTCATGCTGCATTAAAAAATAAAGCAATAGAACTTGGAGCAATATTTGAAAAAAAAGAAATTAAAAATATTAATGAAATTGAGGCAGAAACAATAATATCAGCTGCTGGTTGTTGGACTAATAAATTACTTTCAGATATTCCCGTTGCTCCGCAAAAACATACTGTCTTTAGAGTAAAATGTCCAAAACATATACCTGAAATGCCGTTGACTGGAGATAGAAGGCAAGGATTAGTACTGTCTCTGCTGTTAAAAATTTTTTTTGGAGTTTTCCCTATAATATTCCAACCACCAGGACTTTCGTAGGGATAAATATTACAAAACTTTTCAACTATGCCTATTGAACCCGCTGGAATTTTAACTCTAGGTGTTTTTAATCGGTTTAAAAAAAGTTTAGCGTCTAAATCCCCCATAAAGGGATGACCGGGTACAAATCCAATCATATAGATAAAAAAAACGGTATTTAAATGGATATTAATAATTTCTTCTTTATCTATTTTTAAAACTTTACTCATATTTTCTAAATCCATCTCAAAATCATAACAAATGGGAATGATCCATTCTTTCTTGTCTTCAGATAAATTTAATTTGGAGAAATCAACAGATTTTAAAAAGTCAATAATTTTACTGGTGCTAGTTTTGTTAAGATCAAAATTAATAATCAATTTGTTGTATGAAGGAGTACAATTTAATATTCCAGATAAATTTCCATCTGAACTCTGTTTTTTAACATGATGAAATAATTTGATTACTTCTGTGTTTATACTTCTATTTACTTCTTCACCAAAATTACAAACAATACCACAGTCACCAATATTACTTAATTTTTTGAACATAAATTGATATAATAAATATAATTCCTTATTAAATAAATAAAGGTTTTAAAAGATGGAAATTAACATTAACTGCGATTTAGGGGAAAGTTCAAAATTTTGTTCAACCGAAAATGACCCTCTACTACTTAAAATTGTTAACTCAGCAAATATAGCTTGTGGTTATCACGCTGGAGATAGACCAACCATGGAAAAAACAATCAAAATTTCAAAAGAAAATAGTGTTAGCATAGGAGCTCATCCATCTTTTAACGATCCAGATAATTTTGGAAGAAAAAGACTTAATTTACCTTCTGGTGAAATAACAAAGTTAATTGTTGATCAAATAAATATTTTATCAAATATAGCAATTACTTCAGGAATTAAAGTTACACATGTCAAGCCTCATGGAGCGTTAAATAATATGGCCTGCGAAGATTATGAATTAGCGAAAATAATTTCTGATTCTATTATTCAAGTTAATAAAGATTTAATTTTTCTAGTTCCAACAGGATCGCAAATGGAAAAGGCAGGAAAAAAACTTGGTATGAAAATTGCCACAGAAATATTTGCCGACAGGAATTATGAAGATAATGGAAATTTAGTTTCAAGATCGAAAAGTAACGCGATGATCACTGATCCTGAAATAGCTAAAAAACATGTTATTAAAATGGTAGAGAATCAAGCGCTTAATTGTTATTCGGGAAAACAAATTCCTTGTGAGATTGATTCTGTATGTGTACATGGTGATGGACAAAGCGCGGTCAAGACCGCAAAACAAATTAGGGAGGGACTTATAAAAGCTGGTGTGACTTTAAACCCATTGGATAAAATGAAAAAATTCATCTAAATCCTTTTATAAAAAAATGAAAAAAAATATTCAGTTCGTTTCAATAATTATTACTTTTGTTGGTTTACTTTTTTTATACAATCCAAGCTTTGTTTATGCTGCAATGAGTGGTGATGGTGGCAATGATAAAGCAAATTTATATAAAGAGGCTGAACGATTTGTTTTAAGAGCAAAAAAACTTGAAAAGAAAGATAAAATTGAAAAAGCATTAAAATTATATTCAAAAGCATACAAAAAACTGTTGAAAGCCTACGAAAAGGATAAAAATAATCCAGATATATTAAACTACCTGGGCTTTACCCTACGAAAAGCAGGAAATTTTGAAGAAGCAGAAAAATTTTATATTATGGGACTTAAAATCAAACCTGATCATAAAGGAATTAATGAATATCTAGGTGAGCTTTATGTAGAAACAGATAGAATTGAATTAGCCCAAGAAAGATTGGAAGTTCTTAAAAATTGTAAGTGTGAAGAATATGAAGAATTAGCAGAATTAATTAAAAATAAGTAGTTATGCATATTATTGAAATTTTTGGTCGTATTTTTCTCTCTGCTGTTTTTTTAATCGCAGGTGTAAATAAAATTTTTAATTACGAAGGAACAACTGCATACATGGAAAGTTTTGGGGTACCAGATTTTTTGTATATTCCAGCAATAATATTAGAAATTCTATTTCCTTTGCTGATTGTAATTGGTTATCAAACAAAAATTTCTGCACTTATAATGGCAATATTTAGTGTATCACTAGCGATAATTTTTCACACAGATTTTAGCAATCAAATGCAAGTAATGTCTTTTTTAAAAAATTTCGCTATCGCAGGCGGTTTTATAATCATATTTGTTAATGGACCCAGTCAATGGAGCGTTGATTATATGCTTAAGTCTAAAACGAAATGAAAGTAACAGCTTTAGAAAAAGCTAACGATTATTACAATGGGCTTACAATCCTTTTATTTAAGTGGCTGTATCATTTGCTTTGGTAGCCACAAAGCAATCTCAGGAAAAATAATTATTACTACAACTGCTACAATCATTAACAGAAAAAGTGGAAAGGCACTTTTTGCAATAAATCCCATATCTTTTCCAGCCATTCCTTGCAGTACAAATAAATTAAATCCAACCGGAGGAGTTATTTGAGCCATTTCAACAACAATAACAAGAAAAACACCAAACCAAATCATATCGAAACCAGCTTGTCTAATCATTGGTTCTATGATTGCCATGGTCAGTACAACGGCAGAAATACCATCTAAAAACATTCCAAGAATAATATAAAAAAGTGTTAAAACCATAATTAAAACGTAAGGAGATAATCCCATTTCGTTTATCCAAATAGCAAGATTTCTTGGAAGTCCTGTAAAACCCATTGCCAAAGATAAAAATGAAGAACCTGCTAAAATAAATGCAATCATGCATGAAGTTTTTGTAGCCCCCAGCAAAGATAATTTGAAAGTTTCTTTATTTAGACTTTTTTGAAAGAAAGATAATATTAATGCACCTACTACGCCTAGAGATGCCGCTTCTGTTGCGGTTGCAATTCCTACATATATAGATCCTATAACAGCCAAAATTAAAACTATTACAGGTATCAGTTGACCTGATTGTTTAATTTTTTGAAAAAAAGAAAATGTCTCATCCATTTTGGGCATAATATTCTTGTTAAGAACTGACCATCCAATAACATAAAGCATGAAAAATATGGCAAGCATGATTCCTGGAATAATTCCAGCTATAAAAAGTTTAGCAATGGATTCTTGAACCGTTACACCATAAATAATCAATATAATTGAAGGAGGTATTAATAATCCTAAAGTTCCAGATCCCGCTAGACTTCCAAGTAGCAACTTTTCTGGATAGTTTCTTTTTCTCAATTCAGGGATAGACATTTTTCCAACAGTAGCAACAGTTGCTGCCGAAGAACCAGAGATCGCAGCAAATAAAGCACAACCAACAACATTAACATGAATTAAACCTCCGGGTAGGCGTGACAACCATGGAGCTAAACCCTTAAATAAATTTTCAGATAATTTAGTTCTAAATAATATTTCTCCCATCCAAACAAATAACGGTAAAGCAGTTAAGGTCCAGGATGAACTCGTTCCCCAAATTGTTGTAGCCATTGCATCGCCAACTGGTCTGGATGTAAAAAGCAACATTCCAATAGCAGATACTCCAACCATACTGAGGGCTACCCATATTCCCGTACCCAGAAAAATTAATAAGATAGAGATAAAAAAGATTGTTAGAAATAATTCGGGCATAACTAGTTGTTATTTCTATTTAAAATTAACAAGATAAAATTATGTAATACACACACAAAAAATATCGTCGAACCTAATGCTACTGCAACCTGTGGTATCCAAATATAAATTTCATCTGCTCCTTCGCTTCTTTCTCCAAACTGAATTGAAATGATTAGCATTTTAATAAAATAAAAAGATAGAAAACCTGAAAAAAAAGTTGCTATAGACAAGCACCACAAGTCCAAAAATCTTCTAACTTCTTTGTTAGCTTTTTCCAAAAATAATGTGATTCTAATATGTCCTTTTTCTCCAAAAGTATAAGCCAAAGCTAGAAAAGAGGAAGCTGCCATACAATAACCTGAGTACTCTGCCAAACCCCGGATATAAAAACCAAATATTCTGGAAGCAATTCCTGTTAAAATAAATGTTGCAACAAGTATAAGAAATATTGCGGCTATGTAGCCCGATAGCCTGTAAAGAATTTTTAAGTAATGATCAATTTTGCAAAGCATAAAAAAAGGCCGCTTAATTATACGGCCTTTTTTCAGAATTAAATTTATTATTTGTAATCAGCAAGTACAGCTTGTCCTCGAGCTCCTGCTCGATCAGCCCATTCTTTCGACATTGTAGCGCCTACTTCTTCAAAATGCTTTTTTAGTTCAGCATTTACTTTGCCGACTTTCATACCAGCGTCTGCTAAAGCTTTTTTATCATCTTTATTTCCCTTTTTTGATAAAGACCAACCTTTTTTCTCGGCCTTAGCTGCCTCTTTCATAACAAGTTCTTGTGTATCAGAATCTAGTTTGTTCCAAGCTTCCTTATTTACAATCACCATGTTTTTTGGAAACCAAGCTGCGATATCATAAAAATATCCAACTCCATTTTCCCAGATTTTTTTATTCTTTCCTGTTGTTGGAGATGTAATCATACTTTCAACAGCACCTGTTGAAAAAGCTTGACTTATTTCGGCTGCCTCAATTTTTGTAGGCGCCATTCCAGTCAATTCAGCGATTCTAATTGTTGCAGAATTATAAGCTCTAAACTTCAAACCTTTTAAATCAGCAATACTATTAATTTCTTTTTTGCTATAAAGTCCTTGAGCAGGCCATGGTACAGCATATAAAAATACAAGACCTTTACTATCAAGCCCTTTTACAATTTCATCTTTTGAAGCTTTGTAAAGTTTCTTTGCATCACCATAACTAGTTGCCAAGAACGGTTGTGAGTCTACTTCTAATAAAGGGTCTTCTTTACCTAAAGCAGACATAAATCTTTCCCCTATAGGAGCTTGACCAGTTCTAACTGCTCTAAATATTTCTCCACCTTTAAATAGCGATCCACCAGGGTGAGTCACTATTGTTAGTTTGCCACCACTTTTATCGGTAACATTTTTTGCAAATTCTGTGGCATTTGCAGAATGGAAATTTCCAGCTCCATAAGCTAGAGCCATATCCCACTTTTCTCCAGCATTAGCAAAGCTTAAACTAAATAATAAAGCTGCCAATGTCAGAAAAATATTTTTTAATAACTTCATTTCCCCTCCATAATGTTTTAGATAATTCTATTTCACAATGTTGAAATGCGAATTGCAATATAAAAATAACTAATTTTAATTGGATTCACTCATATTACTGTCATAATATTAGTATAATAAATCTACAAAGTGATTGAAGAAACCGTAATATTTATTCAAATCGTATTTATCGACATTGTAATGGCTGCAGATAATGCAATCATTATCGGAATGGTTGCGGCAAATTTTGCACCCAAACACAGAAAACAAATAATTATGTGGGGTGTATTCGCTGCCTTTATTTTTAGAATTATCTTTGCATTTTCTGCTACTTACCTATTTCAATTTTCTTTAATCAAATTAATAGGGGGAGCATTACTTTTGTGGGTCGTAAATGATCTTAGACAAGATTTATTTACAACCAAAAAAATAAAATCGCCGACAAAACAGTCTAAAGAGCCTTCGTTTATGAGTGGTGTTTATAAAGTTTTGATAGCCGATATTACTTTAAGTTTTGATAATGTTCTTGGTGTGGCTGGTGCTGCTAAAGATCATTATTTTTTATTATTTTTTGGTTTATTTTTATCAGTGGTCCTTATAGGTGCGGCAGCCACTTATTTTGCAAAATACATTAAAGAACATCAGTGGGTAGGCTATATTGGTTTAGTAGTAATTTTACTGGTTGCTGTTCAATTAATTATTGGAGGATTAATTGATATGAATATTTTGTCAATTAATGAGGCATTTAAAAATTTCTTTTAAAATAGAATTAAATCATTTTTCTCAATACGAACTGCAATATTCCGCCATTTTTATAATATTCTATCTCGTTAGCTGTATCTATTCTTGATAGTAATTTAATTTTTTTTATTGATCCATTCGCAAATTTAATTTCACAATCCACTTGATCCCCAGGTTTAATACCCTTTTCAATATCAAAAATACTTATTAACTCAGAACCAAGAAGATTTAATTTTTTTCTATCAAAACCTTCTTTAAATTGTAAAGGTAGAATTCCCATACCCACTAAATTAGATCTATGAATTCTTTCAAAACTTTCAGCAATAACCGCTTTTATTCCTAACAATTTTGTTCCCTTAGCTGCCCAGTCTCTTGAGGAACCAGTACCATATTCTTTGCCTGCAATGACAATTAAATCTTCTTTTCTTTTTTTATATTCCATTGCTGCATCATAAACGCTAGCAATTTTTCCTTCTGGATAAATTTTGGTATAACCTCCTTCTTTGTCCTTAACCATTTCATTCCTTATTCTTATATTTGCAAAAGCACCTCTCATCATTACTTCATGGTTTCCCCTTCTTGCTCCATAAGAGTTAAAATCTTTTTGTTGAATTTGATGTTTCATAAAATATTCACCTGTAGGACTTTCCTTTTGAATATTGCCTGCGGGAGAAATATGATCAGTTGTTACAGTGTCACCGAGTATTAATAATGGTCTTGCATTTTTAATTTCTATAAATCCTTCGGGCTTTTCTGGCATATTTTCAAAAAAAGGTGGTTTTTTTACATAAGTTGACTCATCTCTCCATTCATAGTTACTGCTATACTTGCTTTTAATATCTCTCCATTCTTTTGGTCCAACTGAAATTTTTGAATATCTTTTAATAAACATATCTGCACTTATAGAAGAATTAATTAAATCTCCAATTTCCTTATTCGTAGGCCAAATATCTTTTAGAAAAATATCTTTACCTTTTTGATCTTTTCCTAATGGATCTTTGTATAAATCAAATGTCATTGAACCTGCTATTGCGTATGCTACTACCAACGGTGGTGAAGCAAGATAGCTTGCTTTTACATCTGGATTAATTCTGCCTTCAAAATTTCTATTTCCCGATAATACTGACACCGCATAGAGCTCTCCTTTTTTTATCGCATTAGATATATTTTGCTTAAGTGGACCAGAATTTCCTATACAAGTAGTGCAACCATAACCGACCAGGTTAAATCCTAACTGGTCCAGATATTTGTTTAAATTTGCCTTTTCTAAATAGTCGGTTACTACCTGCGAACCTGGTGCTAAAGAAGTTTTAACCCATGGTTTGACAGTTAATCCTTTTTCTATTGCTTTTTTTGCTAACAAGCCTGCACCTATTAGAACGTTTGGATTAGATGTATTTGTGCAAGAAGTAATTGCTGCAATGACAATATCTCCATCATTTAGTTTAAAATTTTCTTTCTCTATCTTTTCTTCTGTATATTTAGACCTGCCTGTATTTTGTTTGAATACTTTTTTAAATGCTTCTGCTGATTCTGATAATAAAACTTTATCCTGTGGTCTTTTTGGTCCAGAAATTGTTGATACAATACTTGATAAATCAAGTTTTAAAGTATCACTAAAAATTAAATCATTGTTTGACCAAAGATTTTGGTCTTTAGCATAGCTTTCAACAAGCGAAATAGTATTTTTATCTCGACCTGAAAATTTCAAGTATTTAGTTGTTTCATCATCAATTGGAAAAAAACCACAAGTAGCTCCATACTCTGGAGCCATATTTGCAATTGTAGCCCGATCTGCCAAAGTTAAATTTTTTAAACCCTCACCAAAAAACTCAACAAATTTACCAACTACATTTTTTTCTCTAAGCATTTGAACAATTGTTAGTACAAGGTCTGTAGCAGTTGTTCCTTCACTAAGTTTTCCGGTAATTTCAAAACCAACTACTTCAGGAATTAGCATTGAAATTGGCTGGCCCAACATTGCTGCTTCTGCTTCTATTCCTCCAACGCCCCAACCCAACACTGATAATCCATTTACCATAGTTGTATGGCTATCAGTACCTACTAGGGTATCCGGATAAGCATACCAATTTCCTTTATGTTCGTAAGACCAAACAACTTTAGCAAGATATTCTAAGTTCACTTGATGGCATATGCCAGTACCAGGAGGAACAACTCTTAAATTATCAAATGCGCTTTGTCCCCATTTTAAAAAAGAGTATCTTTCACCATTTCGTAAAAATTCTTTTTCTACATTTTTTTTGAATGAATCTTTTGTCGCATAATTATCAACCATTACTGAGTGGTCGATAACAAGATCGACAGCAGTTAGTGGGTTAATTTTATTTGGATCAACTTTTTTAGATTTAACAGCGTCTCTCATTGCAGCTAAATCGGCAATCGCCGGAATGCCGGTATAATCCTGCATTAATACTCTCGAAGGCCTGTAAGCAATTTCGGTAGTTGAACTTTTATCTTTTACCCATTTACCAATCGATTCAATGTGAGTTTTACTAACTGTTAAGTCATCTTCAAATCTCAATAGATTTTCCAATAAAACTTTCAAAGAATTTGGCAATTTTGAAATGCCTGAAAGGCCATTTTTTTCAGCTTCAGCTAAACTAAAATAACTATAATCTCTTCCATTAACATTTAGTTTTTTAATACAATTAAAAGAATTTTTTTGCCCAAATTTCATAATTTATACATAGAACATTATAACACATATAATAAGCAAGAATGACATTGTGTAGTTATATATCTTTAAAAATTTTTCATTGTTTGCAAATCGTCGAAGAAACTTACCCAATAAACTCCATGACATAATACTCGCAAAACTAAAAAAAATTGCAAAACCTACAACTATAATTGAATCTCTAATAAAATTTTCGTTTTGGCTAATAAATGTAGAAACTGTTATGATTGCAATTAAAACCGCTTTTGGATTAATAAATTGAAAAAAGATCATGTTAAAAAATTTAGCTGGGTTTTTTATTTCTTTTTCTTCAGATTTGCTACTAACCGCAATTTTGTAAGCCATGTATATTAAAAATCCTGATCCGAGTATTTTTAAAACATTTTGAAATAATGGAAATTGATTGAAAGCAATCGCCAGGCCTGAATTGACAGCTATTAAAACTATAGGAAATCCAAAAGTGACTCCGTAAATTAATGGAAGTGTTTTTTTTATTCCAAAATTAAAACCTGAATATGAAGCCAATAAATTGTTTGGTCCCGGTGAAAAGGCTCCTACAAATAAAAAAATAGATAGCGCTAGAATGTCTGGATACATAATTATTGAATTATGCTACTTCCAAACCGTTTTCAACTTTTTGAGAAGGATGAACCAAAACTACTTTTCCATCTTTTTCTATTGCTCCCAAAATAAGAACTTCTGAAACGACTCCTGCTATATTTTTTTTGGGAAAATTACAAACTCCTATTACTTGTTTTCCAACTAGATTTTCTGCATTATAATAATGCGTGATCTGTGCAGAAGATTTCCTTATTCCTGTTTCTGTTCCAAAGTCAACTTCAACTACTAATGAAGGTTTTCTTGCTTTTTCATTTGTTGAAACTTTTAAAACAGTTCCAACTCTAATTTCTACTTTATTGTAATCTTCAAAGGTTATTTCTTGTTTCATGGTAATGATGTATAATATTATTTAATTTAAATGGCTACGCAAAAAGACATTATTGATCAGGCGTTTCCTGAAACTTTAAAAATTTTATCAGATCTAATAAATTTTCAGACAGTTTCGGGCACCTCAAATCTCAAATTGATCGATTATTGTGAAAAAAGACTAGATAAGCTTGGAGCAATATCGTTTAAAACTTTTCATGACTCTAAACANCAGGCAAATTTATTCTCAACTATAAACGGCAAAGAAAAGTTAAATGGTGGTGGAATTATCTTGTCTGGTCATACCGATGTGGTCCCCACCTCACCAAAAGAATGGTCATCAGATCCCTATATTGCAAGAGAAAAAGATAACAAGATTTATGGTAGAGGATCGTGCGATATGAAAGGATTTATTGCTTGCACTTTGGCTATAGCACCTTTTTTTGCTTCACAAAAATTAAAAAAACCCATTCATTTTGCTTACACTTATGACGAAGAAACCTCATGTTTAGGTGCGCCAGTAATGTTGAAAGAAATAAAGAAACGAAACATTAAATATCCTGTTTGTATAATTGGAGAACCCACCAGTATGAAAGCTATTAATGCCCATAAAGGTTATTATGAATATATAACTCATTTTACTGGTTTAGCTGGTCATGCATCAAATCCAGCTAAAGGTGTAAGTGCTGTTGAATATGCAATTCGCTACAGCAATAAACTTATGGAAATAAGAAATGAGCTAAAAAAAAGAAAACCAAAAAATTCAATTTTTTCTCCTCCCTACTCAACTTTACAAATAGGAAGGGTCAAAGGAGGAATAGCTACAAACGTCATTGCTGATCAATGTATTGTTGATTGGGAAGTAAGACCAATCACTCACGATGATGGCAAGTTTGTAACTCAAAATATCGATTCTTATGTAAAAGAAACTTTATTACCTGAAATGAAAAAAAATTACCCTGAAGCAAATATAAAAAAAGAAGTCGTCGGAGAAACTATAGGTTTCGAACAAGAAGAAAAATCTGATGCGGTCGATCTCGTTTGTAATCTAACAGGAGATAATTCGAGAGGTACCGTTTCATTCGGTACAGAAGCTGGATTATTTCAAGAAATTGGTATCAGTACCGTTGTTTGTGGTCCAGGTTCAATTGAACAAGCACATACCGTAGATGAATATATAACATTTGATCAACTCAAACTTTGTTTAAAAATGCTTGTTGATCTCAAAGAACGTCTAGCAGCTTAATCTGGATTCCTTACAAAAAGATTTGTTAATTCATAAATAATTGTAGCTGCAGCAAGAGATGTGAGTTCAGCATGATCATATGCTGGAGATACCTCAACAACATCAGCGGATAACAAATTAACCCCTGCAAGACCTCGAAGAACGTTAACCATTTCACGAGTAGTCATGCCAGCAATTTCTGGTGTACCTGTTCCCGGTGCATGAGAAGGATCCAACACATCTATATCGATAGATAGATACAGAGGATTATTTCCAACTTTGTCACGTATCCGTTTAACAATTTTATCTATTCCTTCTGTTTGAAATTCATCGCAGTGGATAATTTTAAAACCGAATTCAGCATCATCTTTTAAATCATTTCTACTATAAAGAGGTCCTCTAATTCCAACATGCATAGAAGAATCTTCCATAAATAATTTTTCCTCTCTTGCTCTACGAAATGGAGTTCCATGTGTATAGGGAGCACCAAAATAAGTATCCCAAGTATCAAGATGAGCATCAAAATGAACTAAAGCGACTGGTCCTTTATTTTTATGATTAACAGCACGTAATAAAGGTAAAGCTATTGTGTGATCTCCACCCATACTTATTATCCCTCCAACTTTAGTTAATAATTCTGTTGCACTTTTTTGAATTTGTTCAATAGCTTCTTTGATATTAAAGGGGTTGCAGGTAATATCTCCAGCATCAGCAAACTGTTGGTCTTTAAAGGGTTCGGTATCATAATTAGGATGATAATTTGTCCTAAGATGTCTTGAAGCTTGTCTAATAGCTTGAGGACCAAATCTTGCGCCTGGTCGATAACTTGTTCCTGCATCAAAGGGCACTCCTACTATTGCAACATCACAACTTTCGACATCTCTTAATTCTGGCAATCGTGCAAAAGTAGAGGGCCCAGCAAATCTGGGAACCTTTGTACCGCTAACTGGTTGTATTGGAGTTTTGTTTTTTTTTTTTTTCATTAACTTATTATAATAAACATTATGATTGTTTTATATATAGTTCTGGCTTTATGGGCTGTAGGAGTGATATCAGATTAATTTAATTACGTAATTTTATACCAGCAATTCCACTTCCTGTTGTTCCCGATCCTATTACCACAACTTTTTTAATTTTCATAAATTTTGAAACTTAATACTAGATTATCTTCTAATGCCTCTTATTCTCTCAGATCTTCTTCTTAGAAGTTCTGCAATAACAAGTACTAATGTTGAAAGAACAATTAAACAAGTAGCAACAGCCAGTATAGTTGGGCTTAATTGTTCTCTTAAACCCGTCCACATTTGAATTGGTATTGTTGTGTTATCTAATCCAGCTAAGAACAGTACAATCACAACTTCATCGAAAGAAGTAACAAATGCAAATAAGCCACCAGATATTACTCCTGGTAAAATTAGAGGTAAAGTTATTTTCATAAAAGTATTTACAGGATTGCTTCCAAGACTAGCTGCAGCTCTAGTTAAGCTATGATCAAAACCTGACAATGTAGCTGTAACAGTAATGACTACAAATGGAGTTCCTAATATTATATGGGCTAAAATAATACCAGTATGAGTAGCCGCTAATCCAACTTTCGCCATAAAAAAGAAAATAGCAACTCCTGAGATAATAAGTGGTACAATCATCGGTGAGATTAAAGTTGCCATTATTATTCCTTTGTAAGGCATATGTCTGCTGCTCAACCCTAATGCTGCAACAGTTCCAAGAATAACTGATCCTAATGTAGCAAATGTTGCAATGAAAAAACTATTTTTTGCTGCTAGTCCCCAAGGATTTTTGGTACCATAAACCATATCATGATACCATCTTAAGGAAAATGCATCAGGATCAAGTTTCTTCATCCCTTCTGAAAAAACCAAAAACTCTTCTGCATTAAATGATAACGGAAAAATTACAAACAATGGTGCTATTAAAAAGAAAAACACACAGCCACAAATAAATAAATAGAAATAATGCCAAATTCTATAATGTGGTTCTGTATACTTTAGTAAAGCCATATCTATCCTAATTTAATATTATCAATTCCAACTAGTTTATTATAAACCCAATAAACAACCAAAACTCCTGTCAATAGCATTAATCCCATCGCTGATGCAAAACTCCAATCTAGAGTGCTTTTCATTTGGTACGCTATTTGGTTGCTAATAAGAGTTCCTGAAGCTCCTCCAACTAACTCTGGGGTAATGTAATAACCTACTGCAATAATAAAAACTAACAAGCACCCTGCACCAATGCCAGGTATTGTTAAAGGAAAATATACTTTCCAAAAAGTAATAAATGGTGTTCCACCAAGTGATTTTCCAGCCCTCATCAAGCTTGGTGATATAGTTTTCATAACACTGTACAATGGTAGTACCATAAAAGGTAAAAGAATTTGTGTCATTGCAACATAGGTACCAGTTTTATTGTACATCATTTCGGGTCTGCTATCGTCAGCTACCAATCCCGTCCAGACAAAAACATCATTTACGATTCCCTGTTGTTGCAACAAAATCATCCAACTTGCAGTTCTTACAAGTAAAGAAGTCCAGAATGGTAAAAGAACACAAATCATTAATAAATTGCTATATTTCATTGGCAAAGTAGCAAGCAAATGCGCGATTGGATAAGCCATTAAAAAACAAAAAAGTGTAACAAAAAAAGCTATTTCTAAAGTTCTTAACCATAAAATCTTATAAATTCTTCTTTCCTCAGGAACTTCAACTATTTTACCTTCTTCATTTTCATACATATCCACACCTTTTAAATATTTTGAATAAGTGTATGTCGGCGCTCTTCTTTTAAGTGCTCTCCAATATTCAACATCAGCCCATCTTTTATGAACAGCCATAATCTGTTCTTTATAATTTCCTTCTTCGAATTTTTTCATTTTTCTTGCTAATTTTTTTAAAATACTTTTGAAGCCGTTTTTTTCATAATTCATTTGTGTTGATAATTTTCCATGTCTTTTCTCTTCAATTAGGATTTTGTAATCTTGGTAAAATGCTTCAAAAACCTCTTCGGAAGGAAGATCTTTTCCATCCCACTGTTTCATTGCTTTAAAAGTTTTAGGAAGCATATTGGTAACCATTCGATCATCAATGCTTGTAAAAAGCAGACTTACTATGGGAGAAATATACGCAATTATTAAAAAAAATAATAAAGGAGATACAAGTAAAAAAGCTTTTATCTTATTTCTTTTCTCTACTTTTTTTAGACTTTCCTCTAGAGGAATGCCGCCAGTTGTTAAAATTTTTTGTGTTTCGCTACTCATATAAATAAAAAAAAAGGGCGGTTATTAAATAACCGCCCTAAATATAATATACAATTTTAGTCTTTGTAACTTAAAATTACAGACCTGCTTTCATAGCTTCCCATCTTTCACCAATCTCTGTGCTGTTATCAGCCCAAAATATTGGATCAACTAGGAAGTAGTTTTTTGTGTTATTTGGATGAGTTGGCATTTGTTCCATCATGTTTGTTTTACCATCTTTATACCAAGGCTCACCTGCTTCTATAACCTTAAGAGAAGATTTTCTCCAAGGTGCATAAGCAATATATTTTGCAGATCCTGCTAAACCGTGTGTACTTGTCATCTCTGCAACAGCTTTCATAGCATCAGCTTGGTTTGGTCCACCTTTAACTATAGACATATATTGATAGTCAAGACCTTGAGCGTCCCATACTTGTTTAAGTGGAGCACCTTCCCCTATTTCAGCGTTAAAGAATCTTCCATTCCAACCTGTTGCCATAACAACTTCACCCTGCATAAGTAGTTCAGGTGGTTTAGCACCAGCGGACCAAAATACACATCCTCCATTTGGATCTTCACAAAGTTCTTTGATCTTATTAAATGCTCTATCAAGACCAGCGTCCGTTTCAAGTATTTCATAAAGTTTACTTCCACCTTTTCTAGGTTTAACACCATCAGCCGCTAAAGCTATTTCTAGATTATGCATAGCGCTTTTATAGATACCTCTTTTTCCAGGCCACTTTTTAGTGTTGAAAAAATCTTTTATTTTTTTTGGCTTTTTGCTACCAATTTTTTCGTCATGATAAGCATAAGTCCAAGAATATAAAATATTTCCTACAGCACATTTACTAGGCATTGTAGTAAAGAAATCTTGACTTGCGGGAGTACCGTCTGGTGCTGGAGGGAAGTCTTTATCAAAATCAAACTCAACAAAGAGACCTTCGTCACATCCAACAATAGTATCCATAGCATAAACATCAATTACGTCCCAAGTAATTGCACCTGCTGCTATTTGCGCCTTAATTTCTGATAATCCACCTGAATAGTCTACCCAATCAATTGGAATACCTAATTTCTTAGCTGCCGGATCACCGTAACCTAATTTTTGACTTTCTGTATATGCTCCACCCCAAGAGACCATTACTACAGCCCACGAAGATGTAGTTACAGAAATAGCAAAAAACAGTGACATCAACGCTTTAACAAAATTTTTCATTATTCCCCCTATAAAATTATAAGTTATCGTTGCAATATTAGAGCAAATTAATTCAATTTAATCAACCTCTGAATGTTGTCGTTTTTTTTAAGAAATCTTACAGTTACGGTTAAGTTAAATCCAATGCCCTACAGTCTTTACTGTGCCAACCGATAATCATTTCGTTTCCAAGTTTTAGATCCATTCTGGCTGAACTATTTGGAATTTTTAAAATAAATTGAGATTTACCAAGTAAATTCATACGTATTCTTGTATGGTCACCATGGTATATTACTTCCTCAATTTTTCCCTTAAACTTATTTTCTATTTTCTCCTCAGGATTTATTAAAGCTCTCTCTGGCCTTAAAGATATTTTTGTTTTATCTCCTTTTAGTTTTACAGAAATAGGATTTGCTAAAATCTCATCACCGCTTCCAAGTTTAACTCTGCATTTATTCCCCGAAATTTCTGATACTTCTCCCTGGAAAGTATTGTTTTCACCGATAAACTCTGCAACAAATGAATTAACTGGTTCTTCATATAATTTGTCAGGATTAGATAGTTGTTGAATCTTTCCTTCATTAAATACTGCAATACGATTGGACATAGTCAAAGCCTCTCCTTGATCATGGGTAACATATACTACAGTAACCCCCAAACTTTCATGAATATGTTTTAACTCATACTGCATACTTTCTCTTAGATTTTTATCTAATGCTCCTAGTGGCTCATCCATTAATACTAATTTTGGATCGAAAACTAATGCACGAGCAACTGCAACACGTTGTTGTTGACCTCCAGAAAGTTGACCTGGCATTCTAGTTTCAAAACCCGTTAAAGAAACCATCGACAAAGCTTTGTTTATTTTTTTATCTGTCTCATCTTTAGATACTTTTCTTACTTTTAATGGAAAGGACAAATTTTCGTAAACTGTCATATGTGGAAATAATGCATAATTTTGAAACACCATGCCGATTCTTCTTTTATATGGTGGAATATTGCTAATAGCCTCTCCATCCAAATAGATTTCTCCATTAGTTGGAGTTTCAAAACCCGCAAGCATCATTAAGATTGTTGTTTTTCCTGAACCAGAAGGTCCTAATAACGTTAAGAATTCTCCTTGAGCTACATCTAAATTAAGATCTTTTACTACTAAGATTTCACCGTCATAGCTTTTATCGACTTTTTTAAACTTTACGAAGCTATCTGTCTCAGACATAGGAATTTAAAACACTACTTAATAAGTTTTTCAAGGAAAAAATTAATTATCCTTTAATATGCAATTCTCTTGAAAATTTACAGAATAATTCACGACTTTTTTCAGTCACTCTGATTGCTTCACTGCTTTCTACTCCCCAATTTCCAAATTGCATAACTGCTATCATATGAAATGTTACATTAGGTTGTAAAATAGTTTTATCTCCTTTTTGAATATTTAAGGTATGTTCACCCCAATCTGGTGGATAACCAATTCCAATTGAATATCCTGTTCTTGAACTTTTTTTTATTTTATATTTATCTAAAACTTTCCAAAACTTTTGTGCCACTTCATCGCAGGTTTTTCCAGGTTTTACCTCTGAAATTCCTGCATCTAGAGCTTCGTTGGTTGCTTTCATTGTATCAATTTTTTTTTGATCCGGTTCTCCAAGTGTTATCGTTCGTGCCATTGGACAATGGTACTTTTTGTAAACACCAGCTAATTCTATAATAGTTGCTTCACCTTTTATGAATTTTTCCTCAGTCCAAGTTAAATGCGATGCCGAAGTACCTTTACCGGTTGGTAGCATGGGTACTATACCGGCATAATCTCCGCCAAATTCCGGTGTACCACTAATTAATGATTTTTGAATTTCAGCAATAGCATCACATTGTCTTACACCAGTATTTATATTTTCAAGCGCTGTTTTCATTCCTTTCTCGGTTATTCTTGAAGCTATTCTCATTAAATCAATTTCTGCATCAGATTTTACAAATCTTACCCAATTCACTAGGCGTTCTGAATCTTTCAACTTTGCGTCAGGCAAACCAATTTTTATTTTTTTATAACAAAAAGCAGTAAAATAATGACTGTCCATTTCAAGACCAATGCTCTGATTGTCCCATTTTCTTCGTTTTATTTCTTCAACAAGATATTCGTAAGGATGGGAGGGCCATGTATGGATACACTTTTCGTCATACCTTATTATATTTTTATTTTGTAAATAAGTTTTTATATATGCTCCCCCTGCATCCATTGGTCTTAGAAAGCAAATTGGTTCGTCTTCGTTAATATGGACTAAAACACATTGAGCATAATAAAAAGACCACGCATCATATCCTGTTAAATAATTCATATTGGCTGGATCTTGTGAGATCATTAAATCAATGCCTTTTTTTTGCATTGCTTCTTTAACTTTTACTAATCTTTCTTTATATTCAGTTTTTGTAAAAGTCATTTAATTATCCCTTAACAATTTTCCATATCCCTCGATCGAAGAATTACATTTGATTGATCGTATTGAATCCCATATTAAAGTCTGATTGCTAGAAAGAACTGTTTTGTTTATTTTATTTTCTAGTTCCTCAATAATTTCAAGTGCAGGTAAAGCTGTGCAAGATATAAAGAGTGCTTCCGAATCTCCTGTATCCATTTTTGCCAATACTTCATATAAATAATTTGGATCAATTTTTCCAATATCTAAATCTGACTCTAAATTAAAACTTGTGAATGACTTAATATCAAATTTTTCATTTTCAAAATAACTTATAACCTTTTCGTTAATTGCTTGAGAGTAAGGAGTAAAAACTGAAATTTTTTTTAAATTTAAGTGTTTCAAAGCTTTAACAGCAGAAGTTATCGGTGTTATCACTTTACAATTTTGTTTTGCTGATTGGATTTTGTTAATTATTTTATCTATTCCTGCAACAATTGTCCCTGACGTACATCCGTATGCCACCACATCCAACGTTTGATCTGGTAGAATATTTTTTGTTACCTCGGTTAACTTTTCAGTCATTTTAATTAAATTTTCATTTGTTAAAGGATTAAAGAAAGGCAATCTATTAACAAATAGATCGATAGGTAAATTTAATAACACAGAGTTAAAATCTTTTTCTATTGAAAAGTCAGTCGATAAAGCAATTAATCCAATTTTTGAATTAGTGTTATCTCTAAATTTTGCTTTTATAATTGTAGACTTCATTATAAAAAATTCTCTATTATTTCCCCATTAATATAAGCAATTAGACAAATATATATCGCTTTTTTATTAAAGACCCTTTAAAAATAGCATTATTTAGTCATTGAAAAAAAAATATTAACAGTAAATACTTTCATTTTTTACAAATTAATAATTAGAGGGGTAAAAATGAAAAGATTATTCGTCGCTGCATTTATGTTCTTGTCAGTTTTGACAACAAATGCATTTACAGAAATTAAAGTGGGAATTATTTTAGGTTTTACTGGTCCTATTGAATCATTAACTCCAGCAATGAGGGACTCGGCTAAATTAGCTTTCAAAGAAGCTTCGGACTCGGGAGCTCTATTGGGTGGAGAAACGATTACTGTCGTAGAAGGTGATTCAACTTGTATAGACTCTGCTGCAGCGACTGCTGTTGCTGAGGCACAAATAGCAGAAAATGTTGCGGCTATAATGGGTGCCGACTGTTCTGGTGTTACAGGAGCAATCGCAACTAACGTAGCAGTTCCAAATGGTGTAGTTATGATATCACCATCTGCAACATCGCCCGGTTTAACTGCTCTGGATGATAAAGGTTTATTTTTTAGAACAGCTCCATCCGATGCACGTGGTGGACAAATTCTTGCAGATATTACTAAGGACACTAAGGTATCAAACAAAAGTATAGGAAGTGTTGCTGTCACTTATACAAACAATGACTATGGTAAAGGTTTAGCAGACGTTTATGCTGCTTCCCTTAAAGCACATGGTATTACTGTAACTGAAGTTGCTGCTCACGAAGATGGTAAGGCAGACTATAGTGCTGAAGTAGCTACATTAGCTGCTGCAGGAGGAGATGTGCTAGCAGTAATTGGATATATAGACCAAGGTGGTAAGGGTATGATTCAAGCTTCTTTGGATTCTGGTGCTTTTGATGCATTTGTATTATCAGATGGTATGATTGGTGCTGCACTTACTGATGCTTTCGGTAGTGATCTAAATAAATCATTTGGTTCTTTACCAGGTTCTCTAGGTAAGGGATCAGGTATTTTTGCAACTGTTGCAGCCGCTGGAGGAGTTGATCCTTCGGGACCATATACTGGTGAATCTTATGATGCTGCTGCTTTAATTGCACTTGCAATACAAGCTGGAGGTTCTGCAGATCGTGCTTCAATTGCAGCGAATGTAATGGGAGTAGCTAATGGACCAGGAATAAAAATTTATCCTGGTGAATTAGGAAAAGCTCTTGGCTTTTTAGCTGCAGGCAAAGCAATTGATTATGAAGGAGCAACAGGTGTTAATTTTACAAGTGTGGGAGAAGCTTCTGGTTCTTTCTTAGAAAAAGAAATTGAAAACTCAAAATTTAGAACTGTAAAACAAAGATAAAATTTATATATTTATAAAACCTCAGCGGTGAAAACTGCTGGGGTTTTTTTTATGCATGTCTGATTTTTTCAGGCAGAATTCCTTTAGGCCTATATCGCATAATCAACAACAAACTCATTCCCATAAATAAATATCTAAAATATGGGACACTGTTAATTAGATGAATTTTGAATTGGTTTGTGTCTTCTAATCCAGAGGTAATAATATTAATAAAATATAGTGCCACAGGAGCTGCTTCAATCCATACAAACCAAACCGCAAAGCCACCTAAAACTGCACCAAAATTATTTCCACTTCCTCCTACAATAACCATTACCCATATTAAAAATGTAAATCTCATCGGTTGGTAACTTCCGGGAGTAAATAATCCATCATAGGTAGTTAACATCGCTCCTGCAATTCCAACCACAGCGGATCCGAGAACAAAAATGTAAAGATGTCGTTTAACAACATTTTTTCCCATTGCATTAGCTGCTTCTTCGTTATCTCTTATTGCTCTCATCATTCTTCCCCAAGGAGAATAAAGTGCTTTTTGCGTTAGTATTAGCAAAATTATTACTACAATCGAAAAAAGACCTGCATAACAAAGTTTCACAAATACAGTTGATCCTTCAATAACTAATTGTTTAAGGACTGCTTGTTTTTCTGAAACATCAGTAATTAAGCTTAGACTTCCCGTATTTAATCTTTCAATTAAACGAATAAACCAATCTGTGGTTTGAAGATTAACTTCATAAGGAACGGGTCTTTTTAAACCAATGACATTTTTTACCCCTCTTGCAAGCCAATCTTCATGCTTTAAAACTGCAATAACAATTTCAGAGATAAGAAGGGTTGCTATTGCTAAATAATCTGCTCTTAGACCCAAGGCAATTTTTCCTATTACATATGCTATTGATGCTGCAAATAACGCTCCTACAATCCAAGAGAAAATTATTGGTAGACCCAATCCACCAAGAAAGCCTGTCGTAGCCGGGCTAACAGATTCGATAGATTCAATTGCAGGACCAGAAATTAATCTTAAAAATATTATTCCTATGATAATAACTAGTGCAATACCGAGATTCCTTTTATTTGATTTTCTATAATTTTTTAAAATGTAACGAATGGCAAATATGAGTAGTACAATTAAAAACAAACATAAAATCATATTCAATCCACCAACTTGCCAAGCTTCTCTAACAGGTGGCACTGAAACTAATACCGCAGCAAGTCCTCCTAAGGCGACATAGCCCATTATTCCAAAATTAATTAATCCAGCATATCCCCACTGAATATTTGCTCCCATGGTCATAACTGCTGATATTAAACAAAGATTTAATATTGCAAGTGCAACTCCCCAAGATTGCAATATTCCAACAAGTATAATTAATAGTCCCATAATGATATAGGCAGTAAAAACATTTAAATATTGTCTCATAAAACCCTTCCTTTAAAAATTCCCGATGGTCTAAACAATAAGACAATAACTAAAATTGAGAATGACACTGCAAACTTATAGTCCGTAGACAGTAATTGAATTAAGCTGTTAGGTTCTAAACTTTCTGGAAGAAGATAGGCAAAAAATTTCTTATACGCATAAGTTATAAATATTTCAGAAAAAGCGATTACATATCCTCCTAGAAAAGCTCCTAAAGGATTTCCAATTCCTCCGACGATCGCTGCTGCAAAAATAGGTAAAAGATTATTAAAATACGTAAAGGGTTTAAAACTTTTATCTAAACCATACAAAGTTCCTGCAATGGTTGCTAAAATAGCTGCTATAATCCAGGTAATCATTACCACTCTTTCTGGACTAATCCCTGACAATAAAGCGAGATCTTCATTATCTGAGTACGCTCTCATGCTTTTTCCTGTTCTAGTTTTGTTTAAAAACCAAAACAATATTGAGGCAACCACAATCGTTACAAATAAAGTTAAGACTTGTGTAGACTTAATTGCTAAGCCTTCATTCAATCCTGTCATTTCTTTAAATTCATTAGCTCTTATGATGAATCTTTCCCCATCAAAAAATCTTCTATCGAAAGGTCCTATGATAATTCTAATAATTGAATTTATTACAAACATCACTCCAATGCTCACCATTGCAAGAGTAACGGGAGGACTTTTTTTAATTCTGTAATAACTGAAAACAAATTTATCAATCAGTAAGCTAAATAAAATTGCAATAATTATTGCAAAGGGTATAGCAAGTAACGCTGTTGGCAAAACTCCAAGACTAATTCCAATAGATTGAAAGAACCAAGTAAATAAAATTGCAAACATGGTTCCAAAAGCCATCAAATCTCCATAGGCAAAATTGGCAAATCTTAATATTCCATAGATTAACGTTACTCCAATTGCACCGAGAGCCAATTGAGATCCATATGATAGAGCTGGTACAATTACAAAATTTGATAACAAAACTATTGCATTAACAAAATCCATACTATCCACCTAAAAATGATCTTCTCACTTCTGGATCGTTTAATAATTCTTTGCCTGAGCCAGAAAATTTATTTTCACCTGTCACTAATACATATCCTCGATCTGCAATACTTAAGGCTTGTCTAGCATTTTGTTCGACCATTAAAATGGCTACACCAGTTTCTCTAACTTTAATAATGTGGTTGAATAGTTCATCCATCACAATGGGAGATACTCCCGCTGTTGGTTCATCTAGCATTAATACAGAAGGTTTAATCATCAACGCTCTTCCTAAAGCGACCTGTTGCCTTTGGCCTCCGGATAGTTGACCAGCCAATTGATTTCTTTTTTCCTTTAAAACTGGAAATAATCCATAAATTTCATTAAGCGTATCTTGAAAATTTTCGTCCCTTAAATAAGCACCCATTTCCAGGTTTTCTTGGACAGTCATGCCTGTAAATACATTTCTGGTTTGGGGGACAAAGGAAATACCTTCTTTAACTCGATCCTGCGGACTTAAATTTGAAATATCTTTTTCATTGATTGTGATTTTCCCCTCACGAAGATTTAACATTCCTAAAAGAGCCTTCATGGCTGTTGATTTTCCTGCACCATTAGGTCCTAAAATTGTAACAATTTCACCCTTGTCTACACTGATCGTGCAAGAGTTAATAATATCAGGACCTCCATAACCACCTGTCATTTTTTCTCCAGAGAAATAATTCATATCAATTTTTTTCTTTCTCAATGATTGTTCTACGTCCTAAATAACTTTCAATTACTTGTTCATTATTTTTAACTTCATCTGCAGTTCCTTCAAATAATACAGATCCTTCTGACATAACAATTACAGGATCACACATTCGACTAATGAAATCCATATCATGCTCAATCATGCAAAATGTATAACCTTTTTCTTTGTTAAGTCTTAAAATTGAATTACTGATCTCTTTTAATAAGGTTCTGTTAACTCCTGCCGCAACCTCATCCAACAAAACAATTTTTGCATCAACCATCATGGTTCTTCCAAGCTCTAAAAGCTTTTTTTGGCCTCCCGATAAATTTCCTGCAAGCTCATTGGTTAAATGTTTAAGGTTTAAAAACTCAATGACTTCAAATGCTTTTTCTTTTATTTTTTGTTCTTCTTCATTTACAATCTTAGCTTTAAACCAAGCGTTAATAAGATCTTCACCGGATTGGTTACTCGGAACCATCATTAAGTTTTCTAAAACAGTTAAATTTGTAAACTCGTGAGCAATTTGGAATGTACGGAGTAATCCTTTAGAAAATAGTTCATGGGAAGCGACTCCAGTAATATCTTCGCCGTACAAATGAACTTTTCCCTCATTTGGCTTTAAATTACCCGCAATTAAATTAAATAAAGTTGTTTTGCCTGAGCCATTGGGACCAATAACACCTGTAATAGATCCTTTTTTAATTTTTATGGAACAATTTGAAACTGCCGCTAGTCCCCCAAAATATTTTGAAAGTCCATCGACTTGCAGAATATTTTCATAATCTGACTGCATAAAAAACTATACTTTGTTTAATCTTTTAAGAATACTATTAAGAGACTTTTCTAAAGATCTGTAAAAACCAGCTTTTCTCAATTGTTTTACCGCTTGTTCGTTTAATCCTCTTGGTGTTTGTGAATCTTTAACTAAATATTTTAAATCTTTTTTTGAATTCATTGCTGAATCTTCTGACAATGAAACAAAAAGAGAAGTTATATATTTTTGAGCTTCGTTTCTTTTAATCCCTCTTTTAACCAACCAATCAGATAAAACCTTTAACAGTTCATAAAAAGGGGCCATCATTCCTGAAGTTGCCCAGAAATTCTTTGATGATTTCTCATTTTTAATCTCAACCGTTGTGCCGAGTTTATTAAAAAAACTTTTTACCTGTTTATCAGGCGGACAAATAGGCACTGGTCCTTTTCGAATAGAAATTGGAGGAAGTGGAATAGCTCTAATAATCTTAACCTTTTTGCCAATAGCTTTTTTAAGCTGGGCCAAGCTTATTGTAGCAATAAAGCTTATGACTTTTTGGTTAGATCTAAATTTTAGATTAGGTATTATTTTTTTTCCTACTTTAGGTGTGACTGCTAAAAAAACCCAATTGCAAGCATTAACTATTTCTTGATTGTTTTTTGCAATCGAAACTTTTCTAAATTTTCTTTTAAGTTTTTGAGCAATATTTCTATTTCTTGCTGATACAAGTATCTTTTTAAAAGATATCTTTGAATTACATATCCCGGTAATTACCGATGATGCTATTTTTCCTGTTCCTATAAATCCTAACCTCATAAAAACACACAATATATAAGGCTAATGCTTTTGCAATTATTTATTACTGAAGCTTCTTAGTAATAAAATCTATGATTTGTGGATGATAATGTGGAAAGCATGCTGAATAGGCAAAAGCATGACCGCTTGCGGCTTTATAAAATTTACCTATTCCATGTTCTGCTCTTGCTCTAATTTTGCACTCTACACCATCAAGATAATATTCTGTGGCACCTTCTTTTTTAGCTTTCAAAGCTTTTATGTCAAGTTCTACAAACTTAACCATTTCTCCACCCATTCCTTCTATCCATTTCATATCATCATATTTTGCTCTAGCTGCTCCTACATCAGTTGTATTCATTCCCATGAATAGTACTGGCAAAGGTTTTTTATATTTATTTTTTGCTTCTGACATGTAAAACCAATAAATATTTCCAGGTGGTTGCATATTGTACCAACCTCCTGGATCAATTCCTATACCACCATTAACAAGCTCTCCATTTCCATAAAGTCCTGCCATACGCACAGCATCCCAGCCTCCTGCAGAAACACCAATTATAAAAATTTGTTTTGGAGGAACCCCTTGATCAATGAACATTTTCACAAGCTCCACTGTTTTTTCAAATCTCTTAAATCCATTAAAATCAGTCATGATGCATTCAAAAAAATTATTTTCTGGATTTTGAATACTTCTATTTTTTTCATACTCTTCTAAATTTCTGTGTTTATATCGACCTAAATGTTGGCATTTTTGCCAAATCTTTGTACCTTTCGGTCCGGCCCAACCACCTGGGCCTCTAGCACCTCCCCATTTACCACCGCCACCCATTTTTTTGTTATTCCACATGATGGTTGTTTTATCTCCTATTTTAATTCCTCCAAGGCCACACGTAGCTCGTAATCTAGATTTTCTATCAGGTTCCTTTTGATCCGGTTGACCAAATCCACCACCGTGATTGTAAATAATTAAAATTGTATTTTTGGGATCTTTTACTTTTGTCCCATTTTTATGTTTAAATTTTCCATTTACGCATGAATAGAAACCACTCTTATATATGTTTACATTTTTCATTTTTGATGGTTGTGTAGCCCCATATCCTTTTTCTTTTTTTGTTCCATGTTCAGCCAAAGCTAAACCAGAGGCAAAAATTAAGCAGATAAAAATTAATAATATTTTTTTCATTTATTTAATCTAATGCAGATGATATATAGAGATCTGTAGCAGCTCTTATGCCACTTCGATTAGCGCCATGAACTGTTGAAAACGCTCCAGCCGTTGCTTCTCCAGCAAAGAAAATTCTATCTCCTACTGGAAATTTTATGTCGCGTCTTAATTTTGACTTACCTGGTACTCCTCCCGAATAGGCTCCAAGTGTAAATGGATTATTTGCCCATCCTGTAGCAATAGCTTTGATAAAATATTTTTCATAAAATTTTGAACCAAAAGTTGATTTAAGTTTATTTAAAACAAAGTCTATCATAGCCTCACTACCTTCATTTTCTAAATCTCTTGAAAATTGTCCTGAAATACCAAAAAGAGATACATTTGTTCCAGACATTTTAAGCAGACCATATGAAATAGTTTCAGGTGACTTTGCGCCATTACTATTACATTTAATATAAAAATTAGTATCACTTTTAAATTTACCTAAAAATTTTTTCTTTAATTGCATTAAAACACGATTAGAAACGGTCATAGAAACTGATTCTAAAGCTTTACGGTTTCTCAAAGGTAGATCTGGAGTAAACTTTATTTTTTCAGCTTTTAATACACCAGCTGAAACAGTCACTATACACGCTTTTGCATTTATCGTTCCTTTGTTGGTTACAACTTGTACTCCTTTTCCACCCCATTTTATTTCACTTACGATTGTATTTAATTTTACAGGAATATCTTTTCGATAATAAGCTAATAAAGTTCCATATCCTTCTCTACAAAGTGCATTTCCACTATCCCATCCTGGATCATACCAATTATTAGTGTCATCATATGTAGAAAACTCACCAAAATCTCTTGCCATTGATACTTTATGAGCAGTATCAAACCAATCATTTTTTTTTATTTTTTCTGGAAGTAAATCCATGAATGGCTTATCTGATGAAGTTGCTTCTCTAATTTTTTCTATTTTTTTATATATTTTCCAAAGTTTGTTTTCATTAACTTTTGTTTTTCCATCGTAAACAACTGAACGATCGGGCTCTTTATATATCTTAAATTTATCTTTATGTTTTTTTCCAAATATAGCAATTTCATTTTGTGCGTGACCGTGAAGCCAATGAGCACCATGATCAGCCGGTACTCCAAAAGTTGACATATCTGTATAACATCTACCCCCAATTCTATTCATACCTTCAATACATACAAATGATATGCCTCGTCTCATTAGTTCAACTGAAGCAGATAAACCTGCTGAGCCAGCACCAATAACAACAACATCGGGATTGGATTGTGCAAAAGAAATTCTCGGTAACGTTGCTAGCGCAAGCCCTGATAAAGAAGCTTTTAGAAACTGTCTTCTTCCTATTCCACTTAAGAATATTTTTTTCACTTAGAATTAAAGTAAATTATCTTTCCAAAACTTTAAGTACTCAGGCATAAATTCTTTTCCATGATTTCCACCTTCCGTAACACCTTTATCTATACATTTGGCTTTTTTCATAGCTTTGAACATTCCCTTCCAAGCAGCTCTAGGATCTTCTTTTTGTGCTAGCTCAAAATCCTCTCTCGATTCAAACGGTCCATGTTTTATTATGTAATTTACTGCTTCATCGTCCCATTGACCGTTATCTTTTGAATAAACCGGTGGACATCTATGAAATATTAGTGCTGGGGATTTTTCAGGTTCGTAATTACCAGTAAACAAGTGATACCATCCTTCTCTAATATCTATTTTTATATCGCCTCCATTAGCCTTAACTTTTTTTCCATACTCCACGCATGGGCCTGGCAATGTATAGTCATCAGCCCCACCATGAACAAGCCAAACTTTAGTTTCTGGTATTGGTGTAGGATTTTCAAACATAGCTGCAGCATAACATTCGGGCGAACGAGGTTGCGCAGCAGCAAAATATAAACTTTTATCTACTAATGCATCTCTAATTTTTTTTTCTTGAATCATTAGAGAATTATTTCCACCTCGCGAGTAACCAGTTATTCCAATTTTTTTCTTATTTACTTTTGGGTGGTTAGCTAAAAACTCAAGAGCCATAAATGAATCAATATATGCGCTAAAAAGAGTAACTGTCGATTGGTCTCTGTATGTATCTTTTACACCTCTTGCAGAAAAATTATCTAAATAAAAAGTTCCAATCCCCATATCTAATAAGGGTTTTTGTTGATCTCTCATGAATTCTAACCAATCAGCTGCAAACTCTAAAGGGCCACCGCTACTATGAGTTATTACCAACACTGGAAACGGCCCATCGCCTGGAGGTAAAGTTAAAAGAGCCTCAATAGTAATTGGACTTTCTTTATACCATCCTTTGTGTATTCCAATAAATGAAGTCGAACTATATGAAGGGAGAGATACCATTTCTCCGTTACCAAGTTGTTTTTGAAGTTTGTATAAAGGACTTTTTTTTGGTTTTCCCGCAAATGCAGGACTTGCAATTAATAAACAGATTAAAATTATAAATATTCTTTTCATATGATGTTCCTTCAACAATTATTTTTTAAAACTCTTATAGACCTGCCAACTTACTAGCAATATTGTGCCAGCTAGGATAACTGCTGTCAATGGTCGATCCCATAGAAAATTAAATGATCCATCGCTTATTATTAATGATCTTCTTAAGTTTTCCTCCATCATCCCTCCTAAAACAAAAGCTAAAATTAATGGGGGCATTGGAAAATTATACAACCTTAGAGAGCAAGCAAGTACAGCAAGTCCGATCATCAAAAATATATCGAAGGTGTTAAAATAAATTAAATAAATTCCAGCAACCGAGAAAAATAAAATTAATGGAACTAGATAGTTTCTAGGCACCGCCAACAATCTTGCAATGTAGGGAATGAGCGGAAGATTTAAAATTAAAAGAATAACCATTCCAATATACATCGACATAATCACCGACCAAAAAACTTCAGGGTTAGTCATGTAAAGTCTTGGACCTGGCTGTATGCCGAAGGAAAGCAAGGCTCCCAACATTACTGCTGTTGTCCCGCTTCCTGGGATTCCCAAAGTTAATAAGGGTACAAATGCCCCTGAACAGGCTGCATTATTTGCCGTTTCGGGAGCTGCTAAACCATGAACGCTACCTTTGCCAAATTTTTCCTTTTCTTCTTTGCTAACAAAATTCCTTTCCATACCGTAGGCAAGAAACGATGCAATGGTCGCTCCTGCACCTGGTAAAACACCTATAAGAAAACCAATAACCGATGATCTTGGAATGGTTTTCAGCATTTTTTTTCTTTCTTCTTTATCTAACCGTATGGATCCTAGTTCAGATAAAGATATTGATTTTGTGACCTTGCTTGGATCTTTACCTTTAAAAATAATCATCAATGCTTCGCTCATGGCAAACATCGCCATAGCAATTAAAATAAAACTAATTCCGTCTGATAAACTCATACTATTAAAAATAAATCTTGGAATATCTGAAAGGGAGTCTTGTCCAACCGTTGCTAACATTAAACCTAGAACCGCCATCATAATGGCTTTTAAGAACTGTCCTTTTGCGGAAAAAGCAGAAACTGCCGTTAATCCCAAAACCATCAGTGCAAAATAATCTGGAGATCTAAATGCTAAACTTACTTTTGAAAGCATTGGTGCAGCAATCAACAAAAAAATTGCAGCTATTGTACCTCCTGAAAAAGAACTATAAGCAGCTATTGCCAGAGCTTTTCCGGCTTTACCTTGTTGCGCCATGGGATAACCATCAAAAGTTGTTGCAACAGTCCCTGGAACGCCGGGGGCATTAATTAATATGGATGAAGTTGAACCACCGAATACCGCTCCATAATAAACTCCCGCCATTAAAATTAATCCAGTTGAAGGATCAAATCCATATGTAATGGGTATCATTAATGCAATTGCAGTCATGGGACCTAATCCTGGAAGCATACCTATAACGGTTCCAATGATGCATCCAAACATCACCATAAAAAGATTAGTGAATGATAAAGCTGTTTTTAGACCTAATAGAATTCCCTCTATCATCCGATAACTCCTAAAGCTTTAAGAATAGGATCGGTTAAATAAATATCTAAAAGTCCATGGATTAAAAACATAAAAATGGCTACAAAAGGAAAGGAAAGCATAAACATTCTTAGCCACCTTCTCTCTCCTAGAAAATAATAAGACGATATTAAAAATAATGATGTGCTAAGGAAAAAACCAACAGGTCTTATGGCTAAGCCATATGCAACCATTATTAAAACTAAAATTAAAGTTTTTTTATAATTTAGGAATTTTTGATCAACTTCTTCGCTGACTTTTTCTGGTAAAACAATTTTAAGAGCAGCAATGAACATCCCAAAATAACCAAGATAAATTGGAAATGTTTTGGCATTAAAGGCTGCATTTTCATCAAATGAGAAAACGCGAATTTGGTAGGCGGTATATAAATAAAAAGCTGAGAAAATAAAAAAGAGCAGTGAGATTATTTTAACTGTACTAATCTTCACTGCTCTTCCTATCCGTTAATAATCCAATTGGATTATATTACTCCTAATTTTTTCATAAGAGCTGTCATTTCAACAGTTTGTTTTTTTAAGAAAGAAACAAACTTATCACCTGGATTATAGATATTAACCCAAGCATTTCTTTTTCTAACAGCTTCCCATTCAGGTGTTTTTTGAACATCACCTAACATTTTAGCAATTTCTTTTTTCATACCTTTGTCCATTCCTGGAGGTCCAAAAAATCCTCTCCAGTTAACGAACTGAACATCAAAACCTTGCTCTTTTAATGTTGGTACATCAGGTGCATCAGCTACTCTTTCTGGTGCGGTAATACCAATAATGTTCACTTGATCTCTTGCGCCCATTACTTCACCTAAACCAGTTGAAAGTATTTGAGTTTCTCCTGAAAGAAGTCCAGCTAAAGCCTTTCCTCCTGCATCATAAGGAACATAAACAACATTGTTTGGATCCGCTCCAGCTACTTGAAAAGCTAATGCGCCAATCAAATGGTCCATACTTCCTCTAACAGATCCACCTGCCATTTTAACTGACTTTGGATCTTTATTGTAAGCAGCTACAACATCACTAAATGTCTTAAATGGTGAGTCTTTTGCAACAGCGATTGCTCCATAATCACCTATAACACCTGCTATTGGAACGACATCTTTATAAGAAAGAACGTCGTCTCCTTTTACATAACCTTTATGTCTTGTAATTGACCTTAAAACCAAAGGAGTTGATTGAACTAATACTGTATTTTCTGGCTTCGTATTAATCAAGAAAGATAGAGCTTTTCCTCCACCTCCGCCTGACATATTTTCAAATGAAGCACCTTTCAAAAAACCAGCTTTGGTTAAAGCTTCGCCTGTTCCTCGTGCTGTACCATCCCAGCCACCACCAGCTCCACCACCTATCAAGAAATGCAATTTATCTATTGCAAATGAAGTTGATGAAATTGATAAAGCCAAAACAGAAGCAAAAAGAATAGTTACTAATTTTTTAAATCTACTTAGCATATTTTCCTTCCCTTTTCGTATTGTGTGACAACTAATATTAAAAAACAGATCAGGATATAAACATTTTCAGCGAATTCATAACGATAGTTTAAGATACAACTTTTGATTGATTTTTGTTTTGGTTTAATTCACCCTTTATTTTTCATAAAAAAAAAATTAATAACAATAATTAATTTCGCTTTTTAAGCGAATATTCAATAAACTTCTTTTCTAATTAATTTTTAAATCTAATTAGAGAGTCAAGGATAAATAGATCTTATAATGAATAAAAACATCGCGATACCGATAGACTTAGAAAATGTAAAACTTATTTTTTCAAAAAAATTTCTATTTGTAATCTTAATTTCAGTACCCAGCGCTATCGTTGCAGATTTTTTACATATCCCTCTTGCTTGGATGTTAGGACCGATGATTGCAACATCAATAGCTGCATTAAGCGGATTAAAAATTATTATGCCAAGAATTATTTTAAGTTTTATCTTAATCCTTTTGGGTTTGTATATTGGAAATTACATTGATCAAAATCTAATTAATCAAATAGGACAATGGTTTTGGACCTCATTAGTAATGCTTGGATATATAATTATAAGTGTAATCTTTGTATCAAAGTATTTAGAAAAATTTTCAGGATATAATAGAAAAACTTCTATTTTTTCTGCCGCTCCTGGAGCTTTGGGGCCATTATTGATCTTAGCTGAACATGAAAAATCAGATCTTTCAAAAGTTGCAACTTCTCATTTAATCAGATTAATTATTATTATCACTTTGTTTCCATTCGTGGTGGATAATTTTTCAAAGTTAAGTTCTAATTCTGTAGCTGAATTTAACTTTTTAAATCAAAATCATTTTAATTTACTAACTCTTTTTGTTGCTTCTATTATTTTCATTCAAATATTTGATAAATTTAAAATCCCAGCTCCTTTATTATCTGGAACGTTGGTTGCATGTGGAATATTGCAAATAGCTGACGTAGCTTCTTACAAACTTCCAGATCAAAGCATCAACTTCTGTTTACTAATTTTGGGAGCTTCTGTTGGATGCAGATTTGCAGATAAATCATTAAACGAAGTGGCAAAAAATTCATTTCATAGCTTTGTTGCAACTTTTTTTCTTGTTGCACTAGGAATTATTGCTGCAATCATAGCGGGATACATTGTAGACAAAAATTTCTTTACTTTACTTCTATCTTATTGTCCTGGAGGAATTTATGAAGTTGCCGTAATTGCTATTGCTTTTGATTTAGATCCTGATTTCGTTTCATTTCATCATATCATTAGATTGTTAATGATATTATTTATAGTTCCACTAATTTTAAGATTAATTAACAAAAAAGGATCCTCTAATCCTTAGCAATTCCCTACTTAAATTTTTATTTTCTTTAAAAGATTTTCTACCATGCAACCAAAAATAATTGTTGGCAAATACGGTAGATCCAGGAGGTAATGGTGTTGTTATCTTATTTTTACTTTCTTCAAGTGCATCGGATAATTTTTGAAGAAAATTACCTTGTTCCATTGATTGAGGTTCTGGAAACTGATCAATATAAGATATTTGGGGACGTCCTTCTGAATCTTTAAAGAAAACTGGATGCTCTATTTTATAATCTACGTTTTTGCTTTTAGGTGAATTCCATACAAAGTTTTGTTTTCCTATTGGATCATTGGAGAGTTCTTTGCAATGTTCCCAGTCATCTAAATGTAAAAACACGCTTTCACCACCTTTTACATTTTTTTCCTCTATTTTGGTCATTAATATCCAGTCGGTTTTTTGATTAACATAGGTCCCGTCAGTATGAAGATCCATATTTGTGTAAGCTTTTCTTAGGTAAGAATCGCTTTTATCCTCATGTTTAACAAAAAAACGCGCATAATATTTAGAAGACATATGATCAAAGTTAGGTATACCAATTAAATGGGCCAGTCCCGTAGCTAATTTAACAAGAAAAACATCGTTAAACTTTTTATTAACCAATTCCGGTACAATTAATAAGCATCCAGTATTTCTATCAGTCAATACAGAATGAATTAACTTTCTAAGTTTATTTGAAAATAATTCATCTAAGCTCTTTGCAAGAGTAAATCTCGTAAAGGGTTTGTATTCAAGCGCCGTAATATCAAATTTATGAAATGGAAATATTAGCTTATCCAAGCTTTCTTTTTTTATTTTAATATCAATTATCCGCTTTGATTTTTCGTTAACGGATATTTCAATTCCTGATATTTTTTCCTTTATAAAGTCCACTGCTCTTCTTTTACAACTTTTGTCATAACTGTCTTTTTATTTAAATTACTTCATAAAATATTAATCAATGTATAGTACTTTGTATAGTGCCTATGGTAGGTTTTGGAGCGAAATAACAGAGTTTGTTAATATATTATAGGAATAATCAAAACATGAAATATTGGTTGCTGAAACCAAAGCTTGTGATACATCGACAAGACTCCACTGACTCCCACTAACCTTTATCTTATCTTTACAATTAAAAACATTGATTAAAGCTAATTAATAACCACTAATGTATAGCACATCGCATAGCACGATTTTATTAAATACCTTGCTGCAAATTTTAAAAAATAGTGTAATAAATATAAAAATGTACACAGTTGGTGGTTTATTTTCAGGTATCGGAGGAATAGAACTTGGATTTGAAAAAGCTGGTTTTAAAATATTGTGGTCAAATGAGAATGATGAAAATTGTAACAAGACTTATAAGCAAAACTTTAATCACAAATTATATTCGGAAAGTATTATTGGTATTAATTTTAAACAAGTAAAACCTGTAGATTTACTTGTTGGAGGTTTTCCATGCCAGGCATTCTCAGTTGCAGGCTATAGAAAAGGTTTTAAGGACGAAAGAGGCAATTTATTTTTTCAAATATGCAGGGCAATAGAAGAGCTTAAAACAAAGCCTAAAGCTTTAATGCTAGAAAACGTTAAAAATCTAACAGGACATGACAAAGGCAAAACTGCCAGGGTAATTGTTAATTCTTTAAGAGAGTTGGGATATTCAGTTTTTTGGAAAGTTTTTAATACTTCTGTTCATACAGAAATTCCTCAAAACAGAGAAAGAACTTTTATTATTTGCTTTAAAGATGAAGCCGATTGGGAATTCAGCAATAAAAATACATGTAGCAGAAAATTCAATGACCAGCTTCCTTTGCCAAAAAGTAAAAAGAAAAAAAGTTTTAGGGAGCTTTTGGAAAATAGAGAGGTTGAAGATAAATTCTATTACAAGCAAGACGCCTACATGTACAAAGATCTTAAAAAAGAAATTAAATCAAAAGATACGGTTTATCAGTGGCGAAGGGTTTACGTTAGAAAAAATAAAAGCAACGAATGCCCAACTTTAACTGCTAATATGGGAACAGGAGGACATAATGTACCTTTAATTCTGGATAACCTTGGAATTAGAAAATTAACTCCAAGGGAGTGTTTAAACTTTCAAGGCTTTCCCAAATCTTTTAAATTTCCCGAGACTGTTGGTCAAAGCCAAAGATATAAACAAGCAGGCAATGCAGTAACTGTAGATTTAATTACTAAGATTGCTAAAGTAATAAAAAATTCTATGTGTTAAGATCACCTTCAAATAACGGCTCTCCAGTACATTTGTTTTGACAATTGATAAATTTATCATAGACACTAAATCTAGGTCGTCTTTTTGAGTCAATTTGTTCTTGAAAAGTTTCCCCATTTTCATTGACTTTTAAATTTTTTAATTCTTCGCTAGATATATTAATTTTATATATCTTATATTTTCCATCTAAAGATGAAAAATCGACAAAACAAAAAAAATCAAAATGTGGTTTTGGACTCCAAGAGGTTAAATCTGGAGTAACTGAACAACCTTTGACTTCAATAATTTCTTTAGTATCTTTCTTATAACAGTCAAATTTAGTTATAGATTGATCGTTATTTCTCAATACTTTAATCTTACGAAAAGTATTTTCAAAATGCTTTGTAACAATTCCCTCGGTTAGAGCTTCAGGAATATTTGGATTTCTACCATTTATTTTTCTTAAAGCATTCCTATATTTAATCCATGTTTTTAAAACAGATAAAAAGTTAGGAATATCTGAGTCGTCATACTTTGCACCAAGTATTTTAAACTTATCAGTTATTTCTAATTCTTCATTTTTCATAACTTATTTTCTAAATTTAGTTTTTTATTTCTAATTTTGCATTCGTTAATTACTATCAGCTTGTATCCCATTTTTTTTATTAGCTTATCATTTTTCCTATCCCTTTTTCTGTTATTGTCTATCTTGTTTTTCCAGTACTTACGGTTTGTTTTAGGATAGTTTGCAAGCTTGCAGTTATGCCCATGCCAGAAGCACCCTCTAACTTGTATCGCTATTTTTTTCCTTTTCAAAACAATGTCGGGCTTTCCCGGAAGCTTTTTGTCATGGAGTCTGTATCTGTATCCTTTCAAGGATAAATGTTTTCTTACCAACATCTCTGGCTTGGTGTTCTTGCTCCGAATTCTCGACATAATTTCTGAGCGTTTTTTTTTGCTTACAGTATCCATTTTAATTTATAGTATTCTACAATGAATTATTGGCTACTAAAAACTGAACCTGAAAATTGGTCTTGGATAGACCAATTAAATTCAAAAAACCAAAGTGCTGAATGGAATGGTGTTAGAAATTATCAAGCATCCAAA
>AZYC01000008.1 GCA_000513075.1 alpha proteobacterium SCGC AAA288-G21
GCAAGAGGTGGAAGCAAAAGAATAAAAAATAAAAACATTAAAAAATTTTCAGCATTGCCAATAATTTGTTGGTCAATTATAGCTGCAAAAAAAACTCATCTATTCAATAAAATTATTGTATCAACCGATGATAAAAGAATATCAAAAATCGCTAAAAAAATTGGAGCAGAGGTACCTTTTGTGAGACCAAAAAATATTTCAGATGATAATAGCGGTATACAAGACGTAATTATACATGCTATTAAATATTATAATAAAAAAAATGAAGAACCAAAATTTGTTTGTTGTATAATTGCTACGTCCCCATTTATTAGACCAAAAGATATAATTAAAGGATTTAATAAAATTAAAAAACAAAAAGATAATTTTGTTTTCTCAGCATCCCCTGACAATGATCCTCCTCAAAGATCGTTCAGATTATCAAATAAAGGAATAGATATGATATTTCCTAAGTCTTATAATAGAAATTCTCAAAAATTAAAAAAAACTTATCACGATTCAGGGCAATTTTATTGGGCAAATAGTGACACATGGTTAAATAATAAAAAAATATTTTCAAAAAAATCTTCTATTATTTTCATTCCAAATTATAGATCTCAAGACATAAACACATTGCAAGATTGGAAAATTTCAGAATTAAAGTATAAAATTTTAAAAAAGTATGAAAAAAAATAAAATTTTAGTAGTTGTGGCTCACCCAGACGATGAGGTTTTGGGCTGTGGTGGTACAATAGCAAGATTTGCAAAACAAGGTTATGAAGTAAACATACTTGTAATTTCTGATGGAGAAAGTTCAAGAAATTTGAAAGATTATGATTTAAAAAGAAAAATCAAAAATAGAAAAAAAGCATGTTTTAATGCGGCTAAATTATTAAGAGCTAAAAAACCTAACTTCTGCGGATATCCTGATAACCAGCTAGATAAAATTCCATTATTAAAAATAACAAAGGAAATTGAAAAATTTATAAAAAAAATAAAACCAAATTTAATCTTTACCCATCATTGGGGTGATTTGAATATAGACCATGTAAAAGTAAATGCTGCAGTTGTAACAGCTTGTAGACCACAAAAAGGAAATACTGTAAAAACTCTACTATTTTTTGAAATACCATCAAGCACAGAGTGGCAAATTTCCTCAAAAAAAAATACTTTCTCACCTAACTGGTTTGTAGATATTACCAAGCAGTTAAAAAAAAAAATTAAAGCTCTAAATATTTATAAATCTGAAATAAAAAAATGGCCTCACCCTAGATCAACAAAGGGAGTAATTTCTCTTGCAAAATGGCGTGGGGCAACAGTTGGTTACAAATCCGCAGAGGCATTTGTTTTGGGAAGACATTATGAATAACAAAATATATTATCATATTAAATCTAAAAATTTTTTGGTTTTTTGGATCGCTTTACATAAAATAGCTATTTCACAAGGTGAACTTTTAATTTTAGGCAAATATATTCCTCATGGTACTGCGCCAAAAAAATATGGCGCTCCAAGATGGGCTTGCCTAGTAAGAGCTGGTTTATAATAAATTTTTTTGATGCAAAAAAAGCTAAAATTTGTAATTTTAACAAATGTAAGCTCAAGAATAGGATATGGTCATTACAACAGATGTATAATCCTAACTAAAAAATTAGAAAAAAAAAATCAAGTAACTCTAATTGTTAATGCTGAAAAAAAAATTAAATTGTTTAAACAAAAGCCCTGGATCAAGATCAATTTTAAAAAAAATTTTAAATTTCCAAAAGCAGATGTCTGTATAGTTGATAAATATAATTATAAAGAAAAATTTTATAGAAAACTAAGATCATATTATAGTCGAATAGTTATATTTGATGATATAAAATATGTAGTTCCTAAACATGTTACGGGAATAATTAATCCAAATATTTATAACTCCAAAACCTTTTATCCGTCTAATATAAAAATATGGTCTGGAAAAAAATACATTCTATTGAGAGATGAATTTACTAAAAGTAGAAAAAGAGTTAAAAAAAACTCAGTTTTTTTATGTGTTGGCGGTAGTGACCCTGTAAATCAAATGGACAGACTATTGAACATTTTGTCATCAATAACAAAATATAAAATAAATGCAGTATTTGGCCACGGATTTTCAGATAAAAAAATAATTAGAAAATGGAAGGATAACAAAAAAATTAAAATTTATTTTGGAATAAATAATATAAGTAACATTATGTCGCGTGCCGTTTATGCAATTAGTTCATCTGGAAGCATGATTTATGAACTTATGGCTATGAAAATACCAACAATTTGCATGTCATTAGCTGACAATCAAATAAATATTGGAAAAAGTTTAATAAAATCAAAAATAATTAGTTATTTAGGTCACTACGATCAGGTTTCAGATAAAAATATTTTAAATAAAATTAAGAAAATTGAGAAAAAAAGCCTAATTATTAGAGAAATAAAAGAATTAAAGTTCGACAAATATGGATCAAAAAACTTAGCTAACGATCTAACTGAATATTTCTTAAAAATAAAAAAAAATAAAATTCAAACTTATCCTACATATCAAATAAGAGAAGAATACGAATACACAGATAAAAAAATTGCAGAATTTAAAAAATTAAGATGGGGCTCAAATATTTCTATGGATAATCGATACAAATTTTTAATAAGTCAATTACCATTTAATAAAGTTAAATATTGGCTTGATATTGGGTCAGGCACCGGAAAACTTCAGAAAATGGTTCTTAAAAAATTCCCCAATGTATCTTCAACAGGAATAGAGTTATCAAAAAATTTATATAAGGTTTCTTTAAAAAATAATAATATTAAATCCAAATTTTTAAATATTGATTTTTTAAAGTTTAATAGTCATAAGTTTGATCTAATAACTTGTGTCGGAGTTTTATCAAAAACTAATTTTGATTTAAAATTCTTTGCTAAAAAAGCATCTAATTTATTAAATAAGGAAGGTATTCTTTTTTTTGATTTTAAAAATATCAATTGGGATAAATTTAATCAAAAATCCTTTTTTCCTGATTATAGACATGCATGGACTTCAAAAAAACAAATATTATATGCGTTAAATAAATTAAAAAAATTTAAAAAAATAAAATTATTTGGTTTTTTACCTGAAAAAAATAAAGTAGTAGAACTAAATAAAAGTCATACTATATATTTAAAAGCTAAAAAAAAGTAAATTAAATTAATGTTTAAAAAATTAATTATTGATTGCGAAGTAAGAGTTGTTCATGAGAAAGCTAGAAAACCAAATTTTTTAAGCCATTCGAAAGAAAAAATAGTTCAGGACATATATAAACATCCTAAAATAAATAAAGCTATGAAACTGTGGGGAGTTGAAAGTCTAATAAAATCGATGAATAAAAATAAAATTAAATATGCTTTATTGAGTGGATTAGCTTGGAAAAATCAAAAAGTATTAAATGATAATAATGAATATGTTTCTTGCTGTTTGGATACATATAAAGATAGATTTTTAGGATTGTATAATGCTTCAACTTATAATCCAAAACAATCTGCAAAAAAGATTATGAAATTAGATAAAAAAAAATATGTAGGAGTAGAAATAATTCCAAAGTGGCAAAATACAAATATTAATGACCATAGACTAAAACCTATTATTAAAGCAGTAAAAAAAAGGAAGATGTTTTTAAAAATATATACTGCTCACCCAACTCAAACCTTGGAAGGAGATGCGCCATATAGAACTTTGCAATTTCTTAAAAAGAACCCAGATTTAAAAGTTATCTTACCTCATCTTGGAGGATTACTCAGTATTTATGGTTTATTTTCTCCAATAAAAAAAATTATCAAAAATGTTTTTTTTATTACGTCAGTAAGTGAAACTATGAAAATGGTAGAATTTTCCAGTAAAGTTAATTCAAAAAATCTTCTTTTTGGTACAGATTTTCCATTTAATAACTCTTTTGATCAATTTAAATCTCTGTGTGAACTAAAAAAATTAAAAGTACCAAAAAAAATTAAATTAGATATTTTAAGTAAAAATTCATCTAAGCTTTTAGGTTTCGATAAAAAGGGATAGTCTGTTAGATTATATGCATGAAAAATACATAAAAAAATTTGAGAAATTATTTTTTAAGCTTATAAATAATAGAAAAAATAAATATCATCCATTGGTTTGGATTAATGGAAACCCAAAAATAGGAAAAAATACATATATAGGTGGATTTTCTGAAATTAATGCAAAAAATTCTCAAATAAAAATAGGAAACAATTGTGACATTGCATCCTTTGTGTCAATCAACGTAGCTGACAGCCATCTTAGATGTATAGGACTAAAAACAAAAATTGAAAAGAAACCTATAGCTATAGGCAATAATGTTTTTGTAGGTTCGCACTGTGCCATTTTAGGAGGAGCAAAAGTAGGAGATAACTCTGTAATCGCTGCTGGAACTGTTTTGAGAAATATTAAAATTCCTGCCTATTCATTAGTAATAGGAAATCCTGCTAAAGTTAAATCAGGTTATTACAAAAAAAAATTTAAAAAATGATTTTTCATAATAGACCTACAGTTGGAAAAAAAGAAATTGATGCTGTAAAAAAAGCTATAAGCTCTGGTTATCTAAGCCAAGGCAAGGAAGTAAGTAAATTTGAAAGGAATTTTGCAAATTATATGGGTATAGATGAAAAAAACGTTGTGGCAGTTAGCAACGGAACATCAGCACTATATCTAGCTTTATGGGCACTTGGTGCAAAAAATAAAAAAACTATTTATCCAACATATTCATGTTCATCAATTAGAAATGCTTCAGCATTAATTGGAGCTAAAGAAAAATTATGTGATGTTGAAATGAATTCACCAAATATGTCTCCTCTTAATGGTAAAGAAGGAGATATTATAATAGCTCCTCATATGTATGGATTTCCAATAAATTTACTAAAAAAAAAAGGAATAATAATAATTGAAGATGTTTGTCAATCCTTAGGATCTACAACAAAAGGTAAGCCCTTAGGACTCTTGGGAGACCTCTCTATTTTTTCATTTTATGCAACAAAAATGATAACATCTTGTGGTCAAGGAGGTATGATTATATCTAAAGATAAATATTTAATAAAAGAAATTGTAGATTATGTTAATTTTGATAACAGAAGAGATAAAAAAAAAAGATTTAATTTTCAAATGAGCGATGTACAAGCTGCAATGGGTAGAGTTCAGTTTTCTAGATTAAATGAGTTTATTGAAAAAAGAGATAAAATTTTTAGATATTATAAAAATCTAGGCTTACCTTTAATTGACATTAAATATAAAAATAAAAATACTAGTCCAGTAAGATATAGAATTATTTTAATGTGTAAAAATCCAGAACTTATTAAAAGAAAACTATTTTTAAAAAATATAGCCGTAATAAACCCCTTGGAAACACAAGAACTTTTAAGTGAAAATAAAAAATAATGTTTTCGTTAGATGCCTTTAGTCCTGAAACTTATTCAGAAAGAAGATTAAAAAACAAAAAGCCAGCAAATTATAGTAAAGTAATAAAAAATATTCTTAACTTTTTAGATATAAAAAAGAAAAAAAAGAAAAAATTTCCTTTAGTAAAAGTGAGTTTCATTGTAATGAAAACCAACAAACATGAAATTGAAAAATTTAAGAAATTTTGGGAAAATAAAGTTGATGCAATTCATATTCAAAAATTTATTGATTATGAAGATAAAAGCTTAGTCACAAATTATGTGAATGAAACAAAGTGTAATATGCCAATGTTTAGATTGTCAATAAAATCTGACGGAAATGTAAGACCCTGCTGCTTAGGTTACGGAGAAAATATTAACCTTGGCAATATATATAAAGAGACATTACTAAACATATGGAATTCAAAATTTATGAAAAATTTTCAACAAATGCATTTACAAAAAAGAGCTTATGAAAATAAGTTTTGCAAAAAATGTTTAAAGAATACTAATGCCTAATTTTGCTGGTTATAAATAAAAATCTTTGTGCAATTAAATTAAATCCTTTTTAAAAACTCTCCATCCATATAAAAAGCTTTTAGGGATCTTGGTTATGGGTTTGTTGTGGTGCAATGTTGGCGTGGGCAATAAAAAATCGTCCAGGACCGCATTAGGACCGCAAACTGCCCCACCTATATCCCTTCATTCCTTTTTTTTGGTGTTGTCTTTCATAATTTCTTGTTATAACACCTAGGAAATTAACACTGGGGCGGTTAGCTCAGTTGGTAGAGCATCTCGTTTACACCGAGAGGGTCATAGGTTCGAGTCCTTTACCGCCCACCATTTGTGGGGGTGTAGCTCAGTTGGTTAGAGCGATCGCCTGTCACGCGATAGGTCGAGGGTTCGAGTCCCTTCACTCCCGCCACATCTTTCTAGTATGATTAAAAAATCAGCAATACTGTGACTTTTAAATTCTTCATCAATTGAAAAAAGTATTATAATAAACAAATCATGCTAAGTGAGTTTTTACAAAACTATTTTTCAATAATAGTTTTCCTATTTATAGCCATGGGACTAAGTGTTGGTTTTATTTTTTTAAATTTTTTACTATCACCAAAAAAACCAGATCCTGAAAAATTGTCAGCATTTGAAAGTGGTTTCGAGGCTTTTGGAGACTCAAGAATGGAATTTGATGTAAGATTTTATCTAGTGGCAATTCTCTTTATTATATTTGATTTAGAAATAGCCTTTCTATTTCCTTGGGCCATTTCCTTAGGAAAAATTGGATTGTTAGGATTTTGGTCAATGATGATTTTTCTTTTTATACTTACAATTGGATTTATTTATGAGTGGAAAAAAGGAGCTTTAGACTGGGATTAACGTAATGATAAATATTGAAGATAGAGAAAAAAAAATGCCAGATGAATTTAAAAAACTGGCTAAAGATTTTACAGATAAAGGCTTTATTACAACATCTATGGACAATCTTGTAACATGGTCGAGAACAGGATCATTGCATTGGATGACTTTTGGTTTGGCGTGTTGTGCAATAGAAATGATGCAAACTGCAATGCCCAGATATGATTTGGAGAGATTTGGTGCGGCTCCTAGAGCATCTCCTAGACAATCTGATGTAATGATTGTAGCCGGTACACTTACAAACAAGATGGCTCCAGCACTCAGAAAAGTTTATGATCAAATGCCCGAACCTAGATATGTGATATCTATGGGTAGCTGTGCAAATGGAGGAGGCTATTATCACTACGCTTACTCAGTAGTCAGAGGCTGTGATAGGATTGTTCCAGTTGATATTTATGTTCCTGGCTGTCCACCTACAGCAGAAGCCTTGTTATATGGAATTTTACAACTTCAAAAAAAAATAAGACGAGAAGGTTCAATCGAAAGATAAACTTTTGAAGATAACTAAACTTAATAATTTAGAAAAAGCTATTAACTCTAGTTTAGCCGCTAGAGTTAAGTCATCAACTATTAGATTTAATCAGTTAACTATAGAAGTTGAAATAGAGGATATTAATAAAACCATTTTATTTTTAAAAACCAATGAAAAATGTAAATTTAGACAGCTAATTGATATTACTGCCGTTGATTATCCAAAAAAAGAAAGAAGATTTAAATTAGTTTATTTATTACTTAGTCATGAAAATAATCTTAGAATAATTATTAATTCCAATATTACGGAAAAAACTACAGTGCCATCGATAACTAAAATTTATCCATCCGCAAATTGGATGGAAAGAGAAGTTTTTGATATGTATGGAATTACTTTTAAAGATCATCCTGATTTAAGGAGAATATTAACCGATTATGAATTTGAAGGATATCCTTTAAGAAAAGATTTTCCTTTAACAGGTCATACAGAAGTTAGATATAGTGAGAATCAAAAAAAAGTAATATATGAATCTGTAAAATTAGAACAAAACTATAGAGATTTTGATTTTGAATCCCCTTGGCAAGGAACAAAATACATTAAAGATCAAATCAAAGATAAAGATTAAAATTTAAGTGGCAAAACAAACTAAAACTTTAAATTTAAATTTTGGGCCAGTGCATCCTGCTGCCCACGGTGTATTAAGATTGATTTTAGAATTAGATGGTGAAGTTGTAGAAAAAGCAGACCCACATATCGGATTGCTTCATAGAGGTACGGAGAAATTAATAGAACACAAAACATTCGTTCAGGCAGTGCCATATTTTGATCGTTTAGATTACGTGGCCCCAATGAATCAAGAACATGCCTTTGCTTTAGCTATTGAAAAATTGCTTAATTTAGAAATACCAATTAGGGCACAATACATAAGAGTAATGTTTTGTGAAATAGGAAGAATTTTAAGCCATCTATTGAATGTGACTACCCAGGCTCTTGATGTAGGTGCCCTTACTCCTTCTTTATGGGGATTTGAGGAGAGAGAAACATTAATGACTTTTTACGAGAGAGTTTCTGGCTCAAGACTTCATGCAAATTATTTTAGAGCAGGAGGTGTCCACCAAGATTTACCAATGGGTCTAAGTGGAGATATAGAAAAATTTTGTACTAACTTCCCGAAGATAATTGATGATTTAGAAACTCTACTGACAGACAATAGGATTTTTAAACAAAGAAATGTCGATATTGGCATTGTAACAAAACAAGAAGCACTTGATCATAGTTTTACCGGGGTAATGCTTAGAGGGTCAGGAGTTCCTTGGGATTTAAGAAAATCTCAGCCCTATGATTGTTATGAGAATATAAATTTTGAAATTCCAATTGGAAAAAATGGCGATTGTTATGACCGATATTTATGCAGGATAGAAGAAATGCGTGTATGCGTAAACATTATTAAACAATGTTTAAAAAATATGCCCAAAGGTCCCATTAAAACTATTGATGGTAAAATTTCACCACCAAAAAAATCTGAATTAAAAAATTCAATGGAGGCATTAATTCATCATTTTAAATTGTTTAGCGAAGGATACAGAGTTGATCCAGGAGAAATATATACAGCGGTAGAAGCTCCTAAAGGAGAGTTCGGAGTATTTTTAATATCAGATGGTTCAAACAAACCTTATAAGTGTAAAATTAGAGCTCCAGGATTTTCACACCTACAAGCTATGGATTATTTAATTAAAGGACATATGCTTGCCGATGTTCCAGCTGTGCTCGGGTCTTTGGATATTGTATTTGGAGAAGTTGACAGATGAGTCTAAAAAAAGTAGCAACAAATCAGCCAGAATTTTTTAAGTTTTCAGATGAAAACTTAAATAAAGCAAAAAAAATAATAAATAAATATCCTGAAAAAAAACAAGCAAGCGCATTGATGCCTTTATTGTTTTTAGTTCAAAAGCAAAACGAAAATTGGATTTCTTTGGTAGCAATGCAATATTTAGCCAAAATGTTGGATATACCTTATATACAAGTTTATGAAGTTGCTACATTTTATTCAATGTACAACCTTTCTCCAGTTGGAAAATATTTTGTACAAGTATGTACCACAACTCCTTGCATGATTAGGGGAGCTGAAAAATTAGTTGAAGTATGTAAAAATAAAATTTCTCAAAATCAAAATGAACTTTTAGCAAACAAAATATGCTCTTGGATGGAAGTTGAATGTCTAGGCGCGTGTGTTAATGCACCGATGATGCAAATAAACGAAGATTATTTTGAAGATTTAAATGAAGAAAAAACAAAGGAAATTATAGATATGATACTAAATGATGAATCCCCAAAATCTGGCTCCTATAAAAATCGTAAAAATTCTGAACCAGAGTCAGGAAGAACAACTTTAATTAATTTAAAAAATGCTTAAAGATAGCGATAGAATTTTCAAAAATTTATATAATGATTTTGGTTGGGAAATTGAATCGGCAATCACAATAGGTGATTGGAAAGATACTAAAGAGATTTGTTTCAAAGGGAAAGAGTGGATTATAAATGAAATCAAAACCTCAGAACTTAGAGGTAGAGGTGGAGCGGGTTTCCCTACTGGACTTAAATTATCTTTCGTACCCAAAGAAAAAGGAGTGAGACCTCATTACTTGGTAATAAATGCTGATGAATCTGAACCAGGAACATGTAAAGATAGAGATATTTTAAGATTTGAACCTCAAAAATTAATAGAAGGATGTTTAATAACTTCTTATGCCATTGGAGCACATGTCTGTTACATTTATATTAGAGGTGAATTTTTTAGAGAAGGTGAAAGACTTCAACAAGCTATTGATGAAGCATACCAAAAAAATTTTATTGGCAAAAATTCATGCAATACTGGGTGGGATCTGGATATTTATCTACATTTTGGCGCAGGCGCTTATATTTGTGGTGAAGAAACAGCATTATTAGAAAGTTTAGAAGGAAAAAAAGGTCTACCTAGATTAAAACCTCCCTTTCCAGCTTTAGTTGGTCTCTATGGTTGTCCAACAATTGTAAATAATGTTGAAACAATAGCTGTAATCCCAACTATTTTGAGAAGAGGTGCTAAATGGTTTGCCTCCTTGGGTAGATCAAAAAATACTGGCACAAAGATATTTTGTATTACTGGAAATGTAAACAGTCCTTGTAATGTTGAAGAAGAGATGGGCGTTCCATTAAAAGAGCTTATAGAAAAACATGCTGGCGGTGTTATTGGTGGTTGGAATAATCTTCAAGCAGTTATTCCCGGTGGATCATCTATGCCTTTATTACCAAAAAATGTTTGTGATAGCGTAAGAATGGATTTTGACTATTTACTTGATCAGAAAAGCGGATTAGGGACAGCAGCCATAGTGGTTATGAATAAGGACCAAGACATAATTAAATGTATGGCAAGAATTGCAAAATTTTATAAACATGAAAGCTGTGGGCAGTGCACACCTTGCAGAGAAGGTGCGGGATGGATGTGGCGCATGCTTGAGAGGATGGCAAGAGGAGAGGCTACCTTAAAAGAAGTCGATTTGTTATTTGATGTAACAAAACAAATTGAAGGGCATACTATTTGTGCTTTTGGAGAAGGTTCAGCTTGGCCTGTTCAAGGATTGCTTCGCCACTTTCGAAAAGAGATTGAAACAAGAAATAGCTCCTTCAAAAATATCTATTGTTACTAATATCTTGTCATTTTTAACAGTTTCAATTAATTTAGAATTTATAAACTGAAGATCTTTTTTAGTAGTTAAGTCATTAATTTCATCAAGAATTTTTATAATTTTTTTTGGCGAATAATACTTATTTTTAAGTTTAGGAAGATCTTTTGCAATTTCAACAAAAGAACTTTTATCTAAACCTTCTGATATTTTTAAAGAAACATCCTCAAACCTAAATCTTTTCCCTGAGTTAATATTATAAGTCAATAGAAACCCTTCGCCCTCTTCATATAATATGTTCGTTGCCAATACTTTGGCCTGATAATAACCTTTGCTTTTATAAAAATTTTCTAGAAGGCGAGTATCTAATTTAATTCTTTCCTGATTCAAATATTTTTTTGTGGATATAATTTTCCATGCTTTACTCTCTTCCGTTGTGATAATACCTCTTAATTTGCTATCCTTGAATTTTTTATCACCTATAAAGGCAATCTTTCCTATCTTGGCACGCTTTCCTCTATTAATTTCATAAATTAAATCTATTGAATTATTTACATTTTCTTTCGCGTAAGCCTCTACTTCTATAAAATAAAATCCTTGATTTCTGAAAGCTGTTTTAATTTTTTGAATATCTCTAATCAACTTATTTTCTACATACGAAGTTTTTTCTTTTAATTCGATAACTTGTTTTATTGCCTCTTTATGTTTTTTTGCTCTAATTCCATTGAAAACTAAACTTTGGATTATTGGATTTTCCTTGACTGAAATCTCTAGGAGACCATTAGTTAAATTAATTTCTAGATAAGAAAAAAAGTCGGTATCATATAGTTGCCTTGACAGTTCATTTATTTTTTGAGCATTGTAATCTTCATTTATCATTATATCTCCAAACAGAACAATAGTTTCTGGGGATACTCTGACATTGCCTACAACTTTAACTTCTTTAACAATTTCTGCGTAAGATATTGTTATTACAAAAATAAAAAAAAATAATGATTGTAATAAGGCTTTTTTCATTGAACGAAAGATCATACACTTATACCATTGATTTTCAACCTAACCAATTCTCTAACTTTAAGTATTTTACTGAGTGAAGTGGGTTTTTTTGTGAAATATTTTTTACACTCTTTTAAATTAATAATTTTTGTTAAGTTTTCCACAATCTGTCTCAGAGAAATTTTATTCAGCAAAAAAAGTTTAACAAATTCCTCGTTAGCAATTGTTATCACAGTATCGTAAAGAGTATTTTTTTTAGATATTTTTTTCAAAAGTTTTACCGAAGGAAACTTCAATTTGTCAACTTCAAAAAAGTTTAAGTTATTTAACGTTTTTGAATTAATTTTTTTTGAAGTTATATATTTTATCTTTTTATCATAAATAGAATTAAAAATTGGTATTTTCATATCTGTGTCGTGCAGTAACATTTTTATTAGTCCATTCTTAAATTTTATGATTGTGTGTGCATATGACTGCGGATGAATAAATATTTTGTATTTTTCTAAATCAAAATTAAACATTTTGCTAGCTTCCATTATTTCAAAAACCTTATTCATCAAATTTGCTGAATCTACTGAAATTTTTTTACCCATTTTCCATTTTGGATGCTTGACTGTTTTTTCAGGGGTTATTGTTTTTTGAATTCTAATAGGTAAATTTAGAAGTGGGCCGCCAGATGCAGTGAGTATGATTTCTTCTATATCGTTATTTGAATATTCCCTTGTTAGATTCCATATTGAATAATGCTCAGAGTCGATTGGAATAAATTTAGTATTATATTTTTTTAATTTTTTATTAATTAAATACCATCCACAGATAATAGATTCTTTATTTGCACTAGCTATAGTTTTTGTAAATTTTATTACATCTAAGGTAGGTTTAAGGCCGTCTAATCCCGATATACCACATATAGTATAATCAACTTTTTTTTTTAAGATTTTATTTAATTTGGTCTTTCTTGAAAAAATATTTATTTTTCTACCTTTTAATTTTACTTTTAAAAATTCATAATATTTGTCATTGTAAATTAGAATATTTTTTACTTTAAATTCTTTAGCTTGTTGAATTAATTTTTTATAATTTTTATTAGCTGTTAATAGAACCACCTTAAGATTTTTTTTATCTTTTCTGACAATATCTAATATGTTTTCACCTATAGAGCCAGTTGAACCAAGTATTACAATATTAATTTTCATACTAAAATATCTGCGTAATTTTTAAAATATATACAGTTGGTATAGCAAAAATTAGTCCATCGATTCTATCTAACAATCCTCCATGACCAGGTAAAATATTTCCTGTGTTCTTAACTTTGTTCAATCTTTTAAAATAAGAAATCAATAAATCTCCTAATTGGCAGGCCAAAGAAACAATTAAACAAAGCGCTATACTTATTGATAAAACTTCATAAGACACTCCAGTATAATTTTGGAAATTAAATAATAATACTGGTAATATGGAAAAGATAAAAGAACCCAAGCATCCAGAAATCGTTTTATTTGGACTAATTTTAGTTAATTTTTTTCCTCCTATAACTTTGCCAAAAACGTAACCACCTATATCAGAAAAAATACATATACATAAAATAATAATAAAAAAAGCTATGCTTTCAGAATTGTTGCCTCTTAAAGCTATGGACGTACCTAAAAAAATAAATAGATAAGCTAATCCAACAAATTGAACAAAAAAATATTTCCAATTGTTATGCTGCTTTTTCTTAAAATATTTATAATTAATATCTCTCCATTCGTTAAAACATATAAATAAAGTTACAATAAGTATGAGTACAAAAACAAATTTATGTATCAAAATGCAAAAAATTGCAATTATAAACAAAATGATTGATGTTATTATTCTTTTTCCTAATTCTACGGCCATTAAATATTTCCAAAATTTCTTTTAATTTTATTAAATTTTTTTAATATTTTTTGAAAATCATTATTATTAAAATCAGGCCACATTTTTTTTACAAAAAAAATTTCTGCATAAGCTATTTGCCACAACAAAAAATTACTGAGTCTATTTTGGGCACCGGTTCTTATTAAAATGTCAGGGTCAGGAAAGCCAGAAGTATAAAGATTTTTTTCAAAATTTTTGGTTGTAATTTTTTGTTTTTTTTTATCAACAATCTTCATACTATTAATTATTTCTTGTTTTGACCCGTAATTTAAAGCTAGTTGAACTGAAATTTTTTTATTATTTCTGGTTTTGTTCTCTGCAAGTTTTATTATTTTCCTTAAATTGCTTGCTAACTTGGACTTATTTCCAATGATTTTTACTTTAATTCCATTTTTAATAACTTTAAGTAAATTTTTTTTGAAATAGTTTTCTAATAATTTAAATAAGAAATTAACTTCTTTTTTTGGCCTTTTCCAATTTTCACTTGAAAACGTAAATAATGTTAAATAAGAAATTTTTTTTTTAATTGAATAATCAACTATTTTTTCTATTGCCTTGAGTCCACATTGATGACCATAATTTCTTGATTTTCCTTTTTGTAATGCCCATCTACCATTACCATCCATAATAATGGCAACATGATTAGCTACACTCATACTGTCATTATCTCTTTTTCTTTTTGGGATTCTTTTTCATCAATTTTTTTTATTTCTTGATCTGTAATATTCTGAATTTCTTTTTCTAATTTATTGTTTTCATCTTCGGTAATCTTCTTTTCCTTAAGCATTGCTCTTAGTACATCATTAGCTTCTCTTCTTATATTTCTAACTGATACTTTGCTTTTCTCTGTCATATTTTTAACTATTTTTTTTAATTCATTTCTTCTCTCTTCGTTTAAATTTGGAATCGGAATTCTAATCAACCGACCATCCGTTAAAGGATTTAAACCCATTTCTGATTTTCTTATTGAAGAGTCGATAAGAATCACATTATTTTGATCCCATACTTGAATATTTAATGTTCGAGGATCTGGTACAGTAATTGTACCCAATTGATTTATTGGTATTTTTTGTCCATAAACATCAACTTTGATAACATCCAACATGCTAGCATTCGCTCTACCTGTTCTCAAAGATGATAAATCCTTCGCAAAAGCTTCGAAGGTTTTATTCATTTTTTGTTTATAAATGTTTTTATCAAACATAAGATAAATATGTATTTTAAAGGGTAAATCTTATTTATTCACCAACTTTATATCTAACAAAATCTTTAATGGTTACGCTATTTTCTTTACCTAATTCAGCTATAACGTCTTTTACTTTTTTTTTCGGATCCATAATCCAGATTTGATTAATTAAAGTATTTTCCTGTTTAAATTTTTCTAACTTTCCTCTTGAAATTTTTTCTATAATATTATCACTTTTGCCTGAATTTTTAAGTTCCTCACTAATTATCTCATTTTCTTTTTCCAATATTTTCTTGTCAAGTTGACTAACTTCAATTGTCAGTGGGTTTGATGCCCCTATGTGCATTGCCAATTTGTGTCCAAAATCTTTAATTTGTTGATTGAATTTTGTAGATTTTATACAGACAACCACGCCGAGTTTTCCAATATTTTCTTTTAATGTCGCATGTACATATGAAAAATTTATGTATTTACTGTTATCAAAAAAATTACATCTTCTAATTGTAATTTTTTCTCCGATTTTAGAAATAAGCTTAATTATATTATCGTTAACACTATTTCCATCTTTCATTATCTTTTTTTTTAAATTATTAAAATCTCCCTTTGCTTCAAAGCACAATTTAGAAAGATTTTCTGAAAAATTTAAAAACTCTAAATTTTTTGCAGCAAAGTCTGTTTCACAATTAATTTCAACTATAGAGGATTTATTATTTTCTTCGTGAATACAAATTAGACCGTCATTTGCAACACGTTCCATTTTTTTTACTGGCTTTAGAAATTCCTTTTATACGTAAATATTTTATGGATTTTTCTATATCACCGCCACACTCATTAATTGCAGTATTGCAATCTCCAAAACCTACACCTGTAAGCTCTCTAAGTTTTTTAATCTTATCTAAATGACTGGAAGAGGACATTGAAGAAATTATTTTTTTATTGGGTTGTTTTCTTTTGATATCGTGCTAATAACTTTTTCTTTTATTCTATCAATCAATCGTACTTTATCTTTTTTTTCTTCAACTTTAATTTCTTTGACTGGAGTTTTGATTTCATCATTTTTATTGGAAATTTTAATTTCTTTTTGTGTGTTTTGAATAGTTTCTTTTAATAAATCACAGTATAAATTTATTGCTCTTCGTGCATCATCATTTCCAGGTATTGGATAATCGATGTCTGTAGGATCGGAATTTGTATCAAGTATTGCAATTATAGGTACATTTAGCTTGGCAGCCTCCTTAATAGCTAACTTTTCATAATTTGTATCAATAATAAATATTAAATCTGGAACACCTTTCATTTCTAATATTCCCCCAAGTGATCTCTCGAGTTTGTCTCTTTTACGTCCCATCTTGATAATTTCTTTTTTTGTAAAACCTGTATTCTCATCTCCAAGTGCTTCGTTAATTTGTTTTAGCTTTTTTATTGAATTTGAGATTGTTTTCCAATTAGTTAACATTCCCCCAAGCCATCTAAAATTTACATAATGTTGCGATGTATCTTTAGCCAAATTAGCAATTGACTCTGCAGCTTGCTTTTTAGTCGAAACAAATAATATTTTACCACCATTCGCAATAACGCTCGAAACTTTTGAGAGAGCTTCATTAATTAACTCGATAGTTTGGACTAAATCAATTATGTGAATTGAGTTTCTTTTGCCAAAAATATAATTTTTCATTTTTGGATTCCATCTAAAAGTCTTGTGACCTAGATGTACGCCTGCTTCTAATAATTGTTGAATTGTTAAATTAGGTATATTCAATATATTTTTCCCGGTTATTCCACCACAGTTTTACCATTTAAGGACCGGCGGTCTAAACGACCAGCAACTGTGTGCGTTTTTTTAGGAGTTTTATAATTTAATCAAATAAATTACAACTTTTATTATATGTTTATTCTGTTCAAATAAGGCTCGTTTTTTAACGATTTTAATATTTCTGGGTTTATTTTTCTTTTTTCTGAAAGTTCAAAAATTAGATTTTTTGAATTATTTTTAATAACAATTTTAACATTAGTATCACCTCTTTCAGAAATTAAATCTTTAAGTTTTTTTAGATTGTCCACTTCTTCTATTTCAAATGTAATTTTTGGTATAGATTGTTTTGAAATTTCACCTAAACTTACTAACTTTCTTACACTAATTCTTTTAAACCGATTAGCTTGGTTACTAATATCTTTTACAACTGTAATTAATAATGACTTTCCTTCATTAAGAATGTCTCTGTTTCGATTCAAAATTTCTGAGAAAACAAATAATTCAAATACACCTCCCAAATCACTAAATTTAATAATCGCAAAAGGATTACCTTTTTGTGTTTTTTTTTCTTGAATTTTCATTATTGTGGCAGCAAGAATAGTTTCATTACTCGTTGAACTAATAAATGAATTAAAGTTTTGTATTTTGTATATATCAAAAATCTCTTTGTATTCATTAATTGGATGATCTGAAATAAAAAACCCAATTGACTCAAATTCTTTTGCTAATCTTTCCTCAAATGGCCAATCATTAACACTGGTTTGCACCAAGCTTTTTTTAGTTTGATTGCTATCATCAAATAAATTTACTTGATTATTAATTTTATTTTCAAATACAGATTTTGAAGCTAATATAATATTTGGAATTTTATCATGAAATGCTTTTCTATTATTTTCTAAAGAGTCAAATGCCCCTGCTTTTACTAATCCTTCAAGTTGCAGTTTATTAATATTCTTTGGATTGACTCTATTAATAAAATTATCTAATGATTTAAACTGACCGTTAATTTCTCTTTCTTTAACAATTTGATTAATTGCTTCAAATCCAACACTTTTAATTGCCCCTAATGCGTAATAAAATTTTTTGTCTGTGGATTTAAATTCTGCAAAGCAACTATTTATGCATGGACGTTGAATTTCAATATTAAGCCTTTTTAATTCCTCATAGAATTCACTTAATTTAGCTTGATTACCTAATTCTGTTGACATTGATGCGGCAAAAAATTCCTTGGGATGATGGGTTTTTAAAAAGGCTGTTTGATAAGCAATGACTGCGTAAGCAGCGGCATGACTTTTATTAAAACCATATTCGGCGAAAGGTTCTATTTTTTGGAAAATATAATCTGCTACATCCTTTTGAATTCCGTTCTTTAAAGCTCCTTCAACAAATCTTTGTTTTTGTTTTTCTAATTCTGCTCGTTTTTTTTTCCCCATTGCTCTTCTTAAAATATCAGCTTCTCCTGCGGTAAAACCTGATAAAATTTGGGCTATTTGCATTACCTGTTCTTGATAAATAATAACTCCATAAGTGGGTTCCAGAATTTCTTTTAATTTTGGATGAAGATAATCAGGTTCTTTTTTTTTGTGCTTGCAATCATTATAGATAGATATATTGCTCATAGGACCCGGTCTATATAAAGCTACCAGAGCAATAATATCCTCCAATCTATTAGGTTTCATTTGCATTAAAGCTTCTCTCATTCCTGAACTTTCAAGCTGAAACAAGCCAACTGTATAACCTGACGATAGTAATTCGAAAACTTTTTTATCCTCAAAATTAATTGTGTTTATATCTAGGTCTATATTTTTCGCTTTTAAAAGAGTCCGAGTTTTACTTATAATCGTTAAGGTATTTAATCCAAGTAAGTCAAATTTTATTAATCCAGCATTTTCTGCTGAATACATGTCAAATTGCGTTGCTGGCAATAATAAATCAGAGGAAAAATCTTTATAAAGAGGAACTGTCTCTGATAAATTTTTCTCTGCAATAACAACGCCGGCAGCATGAGTAGCGATGTTTCTATTTAGTCCCTCAAGTTTTAAAGATAAATCCATTAATTTTCTTACTCGTGCATCCTTAGATATCATATCTTGAATTCTTGGTTCACGATTTATACAGTCTTGCAAGCTTAGTGGCCTTGAAGGATCAAAAGGAATCATTTTACTAATAGAGTCAACAAATCCATAAGGAAAACCCAGAACTCTTCCAATATCCCTAATAGCCATTCTTGCTTTTAATTTTCCAAAAGTAATTATATGAGCAACGCCATTTCCATATTTTTTTTTAAGATAAGAAAATACCAAATCTCTTTTTTCTTCACAAAAATCTATATCAAAATCTGGCATTGAAATTCTATCTGGATTTAAAAATCTTTCAAAAATTAAATTAAATTTTATTGGGTCAATATTTGTAATGCGTAAACACCACGCAATTAATGATCCTGCGCCTGACCCCCTACCAGGACCAACTGGTATATCATTATTTTTTGCCCATTTAATATAATCTGAAACAATCAAAAAATAACCTGAGTAACGCATTTCTTTTATAATGTTAAATTCATGTAGAAGTCGCTTGTTATAAATATTTAAATTTTTTTTATTTTCTTGATCAGAATTCTGTTTAAAGATGTATTTATTAAATTTTTCTTTCATACCTTTTGTTGCTAAATTTATTAACTCTTGATCTACATCTATATCTTTGCTGGTCCTTATATTTGGGAGGATAGGTAAAGAAGGTTTGGGTTTATAACTACATTTATAAGGAAAATTAAAATTATTTTCCAGTGCTTCTGGTAAATCAGAAAAAATTTCAATCATTTGTTCAGAGCTTTTCAAATAATGTTGATCAGAATATTTTCTTCTTTTTTTTTCATTTACATAGGTTTTTTCTCCTATACAGATCAATGCATCATGGGCTTCGTGCATATCCTTATCTAAATAAAAAACTTCATGAGTAGCGATTAAGGGAATTGCTAAATCATTAGATTTGTTTAATAGAAATTCTTCAAATAATTTTTCCCCAACATCGTTATGCCTTTGAATTTCTAAATAAAATTTGTCCTTAAATACATCTTTTATTAATTTGAGGACTTCATCAATCTCTGTTAATAAATTTTTCGCAAATAAATTTCCAATTAGCCCCCTAAAAGAACCAGAAAGGATTGTAACTCCAGATTTTATATTTAATAATTCTTGAAATGAGCAATGTGGTTCATCTGTGGTTTTATTTTCCAAGTAAGATTTTGAAGATAAACCAATAATACTTTTATAACCTTCAAAATTATTTGCAATTATTGGTAAAATACCAATTTGATCTTTAAATTTAAAATTAATTTGGCTACCAATAATAGGTTGTGTTCCCACTTTTGAAATATTTTCTGCAAACTCCAATGCACCACATAAATTTTTGGTATCACTTAACCCTATTGCATGAATTTTATTTTTTTTGCAAAAATCCTTTAAATCAATAATTTTAATTGCTCCTTCACATATTGAGTACTGGGTATGGATTTTTAAATGTGTAAATTGATTTTTATTTGTATTTTTCATTTGAGCGCCTAATATTACCATCAATTATTCTTAACTTGTAGTCGGCTTTATCGGCTAGCTCTCTATTATGAGTTGCAAAAATTATTGATCGATTTTGAGATTTAAATTTTAAGAACAAATTAAATATTTCTTTTGATGTAGATTGATCTAAACTTCCAGTAGGTTCGTCAGCCAAAATAAGCTGTGGTTCATTTATAACTGCTCTTGCAATTGCTACTCGCTGTTGTTCTCCCACCGAAAGATCGCTTGGAAAATGATCAAGCCTTTTAGATAAACCAACGTTTTTTAAAATTTTTCTCGCTACATTATTTGCATACTCTTTGCTTTTTCCAGAAGAAATCATTGCTATAGCAACATTTTCTAAAGACGTAAAATCACTCAACAAATTGTTTTGTTGATATACAATAGAAATTTTTTTACCTCTCAATTCATCTTTTTCAACATCGTTCATTTGGGAAGTTTTTTTTCTTTCAAAATAAATTTCTCCATTTGATGGTTGATCCAGTAACGCTAACATATGAAGAAATGTAGATTTACCTGATCCTGAAGGTCCTAGTAAAGCTACAAGATCCCCTTTTTTTATTTCAATATTAATCTTTTTTAAAATATTGAGGTTTTTTTTTAGAAAAAAACTCTTAGAAAGATTGACTGTTTTAATAATATTACTCATATTTTAATGCTTTAATTGGATCTAACCTGGATGCCGAGTAAGCAGGAAATATTGATACCAACACAGTTATTCCTAATGAACACAAAGTAATAATTAATATTGAATTTAAATCTATTTCTGAAGGCATTTTGCTTAAAAAATATATTTCCTCTGGAAACAGACTGATATTAAATAAATCGGAAAGTAACGATCTAATTTTTTCAATATTATGAGAAAACAGTACTCCTAATAATACACCGGTCAAAGTTGCAAAAAAAACCAATGGAGAAACCTACTAAAAAAAATATTTTAGCGATAGATTTTGAACTAACGCCAAGTGTTCTTAAAATTGCAATTTCTTTGGTTTTATTTTTTACCAAAATTGTTAGTCCAGATATTATATTAAATGCAGCTACAACAACGATTAGTGACAATATAATAAACATCACATTTCTTTCTACTTTTAAAGCACCAAAAAAAGATTTATTTAAATCTGCCCACGAATAAACAAAATAATCAGAAAATAAATTTTGAATTTTTTCCTTAGCTTCTTCAACATGTTCCGGTTTTTTTAAATAAATCTCTAAAAAAAGATCATCGTCAGATGCTTCGAAAAATGGAATAGCATCTTCAACTGGCATAAAAATAACATTCTGATCAAATTCAGCTAATCCACTATTAAAAATTGAAGAAATAGTAAAACTTTCTTGCTTTGGAAGAGTACCAATAATAGTTTGGATACCTGACGATGACATTAAAGTAATTTTATCATCAATTTTTAAGTTTAAGGATATTGCCAAATCTTTTCCAATGGAAATTGTATTCTTATTAAAATTGTCCAAGGAACCATCAATAATTCCCTCTTGTAGTAAATTTATTTTTTTTAAGTCATTTTTAAGATAGCCGCGGACTAAAATTCCTTTTGTATCATCTTTATTGATTAAAATTCCCTCTCCATTGAAAGATAACATCGTTTTCTCAATAATATTTGATAGCGAATTAAGTTCGTTAAGATTTTGACTTTCAATTTTTTTTTCGTAGGGCTTAATTATGATATGAGCATTAAATCCTAAAATTTTATCTATTAGTTCCGTTCTAAAACCATTCATTACGGACATTACAATTATTAGTACCGAAACACCTAAGGCAATTCCTAGAAACGAAAAAATAGATATTATTTTTAAAAAACCTTCTTTCCTTTTTGGTTTTAAATATCTAAAAGCTACTATTTTTTCGATTTCGGAAATCAAATTAAATTTTTCTCTTTAGTTAATTTTTGAACAACTTTATCAATACTTAAATTTTGAGATTCTTTATCTATTTCCTTAAATTCAAAAATATCACCTTCTGATTTTTGACCAATTATTATTTGATATGGAATTCCAATCAAATTAAATTTCTTTATTTTTGCTGAAATGTTTTCATCTGTATCATCTAGCAATACATCAATATTGTGTTTTATTAACTCTTTATAAATCTTCTGTGATTTTATTAGATTGGAATTATCATTTTTATTTATCATAGGTATAATGGCAACTTCATAAGGTGAAACCGATATAGGCCATTTCATAATATTGTTATTAAATTTTGCCTCTATTATGGCAGCAACTAACCTTGATACACCAATTCCGTATGATCCCATTTTGACCGATGTTTTTTTTCCTCCTTGTAAATCCACATTGGCATTTAATGGTTTTGAGTATTTGTCACCAAAATAAAAAATATGTCCAACTTCTATACCTTTTGTTATTAATCGATTTTCTTGCAACACTTTACTTTCAAAGTCACTTTTATTGAATTTATCGTCAGTAACCGCATAATATGTGTCAAAATCATTTCTCATCTTTATTAATGATGAGTCATTTAAATTAAAACTATTGGTATCGATTTCAAAAATTCTTTTATCTGCATATATTTTACTTTCTCCCGTTTCTGCCAAAATAACAAATTCATGAGATAAATTTCCACCGATAGGACCTGTGTCTGCCGCCATAGGAATTGCTGTAAGTCCCATTCGCTTAAATGTTTTAAGATAGGCAAAGTACATTTTGTTATAAGATTTAACTGCATCTTCATCACTTAAATCAAAAGTGTAGGCATCCTTCATTAAAAATTCTCTGCATCTCATTACACCAAATCTTGGTCTAAGTTCATCCCTAAACTTCCATTGAATATGATAAAGACTTTGAGGAAGTGATTTGTATGATTTGATACTTGCCCTAAATATTTCAGTTATCAATTCTTCATTAGTTGGGCCATAAAGCATTTCCCTGTTCTGACGATCTTTAATTCTTAACATTTCTTCACCATAATCATCATATCTACCACTCTCTTTCCAGATATCAGCGGATTGGATAGTTGGCATGAGTAGTTCTTGAGCACCAATATTGTTCTGTTCTTCTCTAACAATATTTTCAATTTTTTTCATAATCCTTAAACCTAGCGGCAACCAAGAATAAATTCCTGAAGAAGACTGTCTAACCATACCTACGCGGAGCATAAGTTGGTGAGATTTTATTTTTGCTTCCGCAGGATTTTCTTTAAGTATTGGAAGAAATAATTTTGATAAATGCATGTAAATTAAAATAGCTTTTAAAGTTCAAACAACTTAACATATTGCTAAACTCTAACCAAATTAATATTTGTGTAAGGTTTTTTACCAGTTTTTTCTTTGACTAATTTTCTGCAATTTTTTTTTAATTCTTCTATTAAGATATTTTCTTGTTTACTGTTATTTAAAGAAAATGTTCTACTTGTTTTTTTAACTTCATCTTCAAGATAAAAAATAAAATCTTCATTTTGACTTTCTATAGGTAAGCCTTTAAATGAAAAAATAGGTTTCTTAATAACTTTACCTTTATCATTGATTAAGATTATAACTTCCAAATAACCATTATTTGCTAAATTCTTTCTCTCTTTTACTGACTGAGAATCTTCGCTAATACTAATATTGCCATCTACATACATTCGTCCAACGGGAGCCTTATCAACAATATGCGGTTCTTCCCCAGGATAAATTTGAACTATATCACCATTTTCAATTTGAACTGGGTAAGGTACCTGCATTTCTTTTGCAAAATTTATATGCTCCTTCATATGGCGGTGTTCACCATGTACTGGAATGATAGATTTAGGTTTAACCCAATTATACATATCTTTTAAATCTTCCTGATTTGGGTGACCGGAAACATGAACAAATTCATTTTCTTCTGAAATAACTTCAATTCCATTTTTAACTAACTGATTATGTAGATTATAAAGTTTCTTTTCATTTCCAGGAATTATTTTTGATGAAAAAATTACTGTGTCACCCTCCTCTATAAAAACGTCTGGATGAACATAATTTGCAATTCTCATCATGGCGCCCATAGGTTCTCCTTGACTACCTGTACATAAATAAACAATTTTTTCTTTGGAAATTTTTTTGGCTTCCCTTGAGTCGATAGGATCAATAACATTGTTTAAATAACCACATTGTTTCGCTGCTTTATAAATTCTGTGCATTGATCTCCCGACAAGAGAAATCTGTCTTTCAATTTTTTTAGCACAATAAAATATTGTTTCCATTCTTGCTACATTCGATGCAAATGATGTAACAACAATTCTTTTATTTTTATTTTGCATGATTTTTAAAAGACTTTGTCTAACATCTAATTCTGAGCCAGCTCGACCGGGGTTAAAAACATTGGTAGAGTCACAAATCATAGCTAGTACTCCTTGTTCTCCTATTTGTTTTAATTTTTTTTCGTTTATTTTATTTCCAATTAAAGGATTAGGATCACATTTCCAGTCACCTGTGTGCAGAATAGTTCCAACTGGAGTTTCTATACTTAGACCATTGGGTTCTAAAATAGAATGTGTCAAAGTAACAAATTCAATTTTAAAGGGACCCAATTTAATTGTACCGTTTAATTCAACAATTTTTAAATTATTTCCAATTTCAATTTTTTTTTCTTTAAATTTTTCTTTTACTAAAACACTTGTAAATGGCGTAGCATAAATATTGCATTTTAATTGAGGCCATATATGTACGATGGCACCAATATGATCTTCGTGAGCATGAGTTAATATTATTCCCAATAAATCGTCTTTTTTATCTATAATAAAACCTGGGTCAGGATAAATTAAATCTATTCCTGGCAAAGTATCGTCTGCAAAAGTAACCCCTATATCGACTATTAGCCATTTTTGATTCTCAGGTTTTCCATAGGAAAAAAGATTCATATTCATTCCAATCTCTCCAGATCCACCTAGAGGGCAAAAAATTAATTGATCTTTTTGACTCATAATTTAATCCAAAATCTATTTTACTTTTAATAATTCTATTAAACCCTTCATAGTAATATCTTTATCAATAAAAACTTTAGATTTAATAGAATTTTTAAATAATGAAGAAAAGCCGCCTGTTAAAATAACTTTGTAGTTTCTTTTTGTTTCTTTTCTGATTAGTTGTAAAATATTTTTAATCAAACCTGCATATCCCCAATAAAAACCGGATCTTAAAGCTGAAATAGTATTGTTTCCTACCACTTTATTTGTTTTTTTTAAAGTAAATGAAGGTATTTGATCTGCTCTTTTAATTAGTGTGCTTAAAGAAAGATTTACACCGGGTGCAATAATTCCACCCCAATATACTCCTTGATTGATAACATCGAAAGTCGTGGCTGTGCCAAAATCTAAAACTATACAATCAGATTTATATTTATAATAAGCTCCAATTGCATTAGCTATTCTATCTGAACCAACTTGTTTTTTATTTGCATTTATTTTAATTATTTTTGAATAATAAGTTTGCTTTAATTCTTGACATTGAATATTTAAATATTTTTTTAAATATTTTTTGATAGAAAAAAAAACAGATGGTACTACACTAGAAAATAAAGCTTTATTATCTATGATTTTGTTCTTAACAAATGAAAAAATTATTTTTTTAAAATAATATTGATTTTTAATTTTTAAAGTATCTACATTTAATCTTTTGATAATTTTAAATTTTTTATCCAAAACACATAACTTAGTTTCCGTATTTCCAATGTCTCCAATTAAATAAGTCATATTACTCAAATTAATTTAATAATAATTTTTTCGTTTTAATTTAAAATTTAAAAACTTATATAAATCTAAATTAGAAAAAAATTGTTCATACTTTACTATTACTTGATTCACAATTTGTAACAATTTAGGTTTTTTTTTTGTTTCTTTGTATATATTGGTAGATGGGTAATTTTTGATTTTCGGATTTGAAAAAAGATTAATACCAATACCAACTATTAAATATTTTTTTGACCCCTTAATAATTACTTCTTGCAAGATACCACATATTTTTTTCTTATTAATATATATATCATTAGGTGATTTAAAAAATGTATTTTTTCTTCCACAATACTTACTTAATATATCAATATTTAAAATTGGATTAATCAAAGAAAATTCTTCTACACTTGGATAATTTTTTTTAATATGAAAGAAAATTGAACCAAAAAAATTTCCTTTTTCTGAAATCCATTTTCTTCCATAACGCCCTTTTCCTTTTTTTTGTGACAAGGCATATACAAATCCATTTTCATATTTTTTTTTTTTAATTAACTCTATTGCCTTTTCATTTGTGCTGTTTAGGGTATCGTACTTAAAAATTTTAAATTTCATCAAATAAGATTTATATTTGAAACCATGTCAATAAGAAGGCTTGGATAAATAAAGTAAACCAATACAATTATTGTTGACAGAAATAATGAGATTTTAAGTCCTAAATTTTGATTACTTTCAAATATTTCCTCAGGAGCATCAAAATATATTGTCTTGATTATTCTTAAATAATAAAATGCTGAAATTACAGTTGTAATTAATCCTATGATAGCAATCGTATACATTTTAACTTTTATCACTGCCATAAATATATAAAATTTAGCAAAAAAACCTGCAAGTGGTGGAATTCCAGCTAATGAAAATAATAATAAGAGCAGACAAATCGAAATTATAGGATGGTTTTTTGATAAACCTGATAGATCTTGAATATCTTCATAAAATATATCATTTCTTTTCATCATAAAAATACATGAAAAAACACCAAGATTCATTAATAGATAAATTGAGAGATAAATTACTGTACTTTGGATTCCTTCATTACTTCCTGTAGCTAGACCTGCTAATGCATAGCCCATGTGGCCAATGGAACTGTAAGCCATTAATCTTTTAATATTTGTTTGTCCTATTGCAGCAACTGCTCCCAAAATCATTGAAGCAAGGGAAATAAAAATTATTATCATTTGCCACTGATCAACAACGTTAATAAATGGAACGTATAAAAACCTTATAAAGACAGTTAATGCAGCTACTTTTGGTACTATTGCAAAGAAAGCGGTAACCGAGGTAGGTGAACCCTCGTAAACATCTGGGGCCCACATATGAAATGGTACAGCCGAAACTTTAAATGCAAGTCCTACTAAAATAAACACAATACCAAAAATTGATCCGGTATTTAATTTATTTATGTTTTGAGCTATTAGGTCAAAATTCGTTGAACCTGAAAAACCATAAATAAGAGAACATCCATAAAGTAATAATCCAGAGGACAATGCACTCAAAACAAAATATTTTAAACCTGCTTCCGAAGATCTAAGGTTGTCCCTGTTAAATGATGCCAGCACATACAAGGATAAAGATTGTAACTCCAGGCCCATATAAAAAACAATAAGATCATATGAACTTATCATTATCATCATGCCCAAAGTGGCAGATAAAATTAAAATTGGATATTCAATTTTGTTAATACCATTCAATTTTATATAATCAAAAGAAGATAACATGACAAAAATACAAGCTGCCAAGGTTAGGGCTTTCATAAATAAAGAAAGATAATCAATCGTGTAACTGTTATTAAATAGTTTAGCTGAAGTATCTACCGAATGATTGAATAATAATATAAATGTAGCCAACAAGATAATCGTTGATAATTTAAAAATAAGATTAAAACTATTTTTATAAAAAACTCCAATCATTAATAAAATCATAATAGAAGTAGTAAAAAATAATTCTGGAATGATAAGATTTAATTGTTCCATTATTTTGCAGCCTCTGTTAAATAAAAAGTTAAATTTATTTCATAATTTTTTATTAACTCAGAAACAGATATATCAATAGTTCTAAATAATGGGTCAGGATAAAAACCAAAAAATAAAATTAAAAAAGCTAAAGAAGATAAAATAAAGATCTCAGTTTTATTTAAATCATAAATTTTTTTTAATTCACTATTATTAATTTTTCCAAAAACCACTCTTTTATAAAGCCAAAGCATGTAAGCTGCGGAAAAAATAACACCTAGGCTAGCTAACACTGCAACTAATATATTTTTTTGAAAAGCGCCCATCAAAATTAAAATTTCCCCAACAAAGCCACTTGTGCCAGGCAAGCCCAACGCTGCTAAAGTAAAAATCATAAATATAACCGCATATTTTGGGATAATATGTACTAAACCGCCATAGGATGAAATCATTCTTGAATGAACTCGATCATAAACAACACCTACGCACAAAAACAGTGCTGCTGATATTAACCCGTGACTAATCATTTGAATAATACTTCCCTCTAAACCTTGTTTGGTAAATGTAAAAATACCAACTGTTACAAAACCCATATGAGCAACAGAAGAATAAGCAATTAATTTTTTCATATCTTCCTGCATTAGGGCGACAAGCGATGTATAAACGATAGCTATAATACTTAACAAAAAGATTAATGGAGTAAAAAAGTCTGAGGCTACAGGAAATAAACCAATTGAAAATCTAATAAATCCATAACCAGCCATCTTTAGTAATATTGCAGCCAATATTACTGAACCAGCTGTTGGTGCTTCAACGTGAGCATCAGGCAACCAGGTATGGACTGGCCACATAGGTAGTTTAACTGCAAAAGAACTAAAAAAGGCAAGCCACAATAAATATTGATATTCCTTCGGTATTTTAATCTCTAATAGTTGAGTCATATCGGTTGTACCTGTAATCCAATAAATAGATATCACTGCAATTAGCAGCAATACTGATCCTAAAAGAGTAAATAAGAAGAATTTAAAAGCTGAATACACTCTTCTTGGGCCACCCCATATTCCTATTATTAAGAACATAGGTATTAAACCACCTTCAAAAAACAGATAAAATACCACTAAATCTAAAGAGCAAAATACCCCTATCATCAATGTTTCCATCACAAGTATAGCGATAAAAAACTCTTTTATTCGTACCTTTACACTATTTATGACTGACAAAACGCAAATTGGAGTAATGAAGGCTGTTAATAAAATAAACAATATTGAAATTCCATCAATACCAAGCCTAAAATTGAAATATCCACTCACCCATTGCTTATTTTCAATAAATTGAAAATCAGCCGTTGAAGTATCAAAAGAAAACCACAAAAAGATTGCAAGAAAAAAATTTGCAAAGGATGTAAATATAGCAACGTACTTTGTGTTGTCGATAGCTTTATCAGAAGAATCCTTTATTAAAAGAATAAACAAAGATCCTACAAGAGGTAGAAAAGTTACTGCTGATAATATTGGAAAATTCATTTAAATTAAAATCAAATAGGTTAATAAAATAGATAATCCTACAAGCATAACAAAAGCATAATGATAAATATATCCATTCTGAAATTGAACAGCTTTATTAGAAAAAAATTTTACTAATTTTGCAAATCCATCAGGACCGAATTGATCAATAGTTTTAATATCACCATTCTTCCAAAAAATTAAACCTAGTTTCTTTAGTGGTTTGACAAAAATAAAATCATAAAGTTCATCAAAATACCATTTGTTTAATAAAAATTCATAAACCTGTTTGTGGGATCGAACAAATTTCGTAAGAATTTTTTTGTCCTTTAAAAATAAATAATAAGAAATTGGGATTGAAATCATAATTAATAATGGTGTTAGTAATATTAGCCAAATTGGCGGATGGTCATTAGTTATTGGATTTAAAAACAATATTGAATTTCTCCAAAACTCACTGCTGCTTCCATAGCCAATAAATAAATCCTTAAATAAATAACCTGATCCGATAGCTCCAACAGCCAATAAAATTAATGGAGCTAGCATTATCATTGGACTTTCATGAATGTTTTCAATATTAATTTTTTCATTGGAGTATTTTCCATGAAATGTCTTAAATAATAATCTCCAGGAATAAATAGAAGTTAAAATTGCTGTGAGTATTCCAATGAAGACGGCATAAAATCCAATAGTTGAATTTTTTAAATATGCAAATTCTATGATGGCATCTTTAGAATAATATCCTGATAAAAATGGAAAACCTGTTAAAGCTAAAGTTCCAATTAACATTAAGATCCATGTGTATGGAATTTTTTTCCAAACACCTCCCATTAATCTAATATCCTGTTCGTTTTTGAAAGAATGTATAACGGAACCAGAACCTAAAAAGAGAAGAGCCTTAAAAAAAGCATGAGTGAATAAATGAAACATTGCAACATGATAAGCTCCAATTCCTGCAGCAAAAAACATGTATCCTAATTGACTACAAGTAGAATAAGCTATGATTCTTTTGATATCGTTTTGAACAAGTGCAATTGTTGCCGTAATAAAAGCTGTGGTCATTCCCACTATACAGACCAAATTCAAAGCAAATTGAGAATATTCAAATATTGGCGAACATCTCACTACTAAGAATACTCCAGCCGTTACCATGGTAGCCGCATGTATTAAAGCTGAAACTGGAGTTGGTCCTTCCATGGCATCGGGTAACCATGTATGCAAAAAAATTTGTGCTGACTTACCCATGCAGCCGAGAAACAAGAGTATGCAAGTTAATGTGATGACGTTTATTTCAATTCCCAAAAAATTAATTTGTTTTCCTGCAATAAAAGGAATTTGAGCAAAAACCTCAGAATAGTTGACTGTTCTGAAATAGTAAAAAATTAAAAAAATACCTAAAGCAAAACCAAAGTCACCAACTCTATTTACAATAAATGCTTTGATTGCGGCAGCATTAGCTGAAGGTTTTTTGTACCAAAATCCAATCAATAAATAGGAGCACAAACCTACTCCTTCCCAGCCAAAAAATAATTGAAGGAAATTATCAGATGTCACCAAAGTTATCATTGTAAATGTAAACAACGATAAATAAGACATAAATCGAGTCTTACAATCATCATGAACCATATAACCAATAGAATAAATGTGAACTAATGACGAAACTATACCTACGACAACTAACATAGTGGACGATAAAGCATCAATTTTAATTGACCAATTTACTTGTAGATCTCCTGATGTAAGCCAGGAAAAAATTGTAATATTATTTGCGTAACCTTGCACAATAACAAAATAAAAAACTACAAAAGATAAAATTGCAGATATTGATACTAAAAGGCTTGTAAAAATTTCAGAAAATCTATCACCAATTTTTTTGCCAAAAAAACCTGAAACTATTGCACCAATCAGAGGTAAAAATACAATTGCGTATTCCATTTAACCCTTTAAAGAGTTAATGCCCTCAACTCTAATTGACCCTTTATTTCTGTAATAAACAACTATGATTGCGAGTCCTATGGCTGCTTCAGCTGCTGCAACAGTTAAGATAAACATCGTAAATATCTGACCAGTCAAATCTTGCGTAAAAATTGAAAAAGAAACTAAATTAATATTTACCGCTAAAAGTATTAGTTCAATTGACATTAAAATTATAATTACATTTTTTCTGTTTAAAAATATTCCAATAACGCCAATTATAAAAATTATTGCCGCAAGTATTAGATAATGCCCCAAAGCAATATTAATCATTCAAATTAACTCCTTTATTACTTTTGACATCAACTAATGTGACCCCTTCTACTTTTTCTCTGCTAACTTGCCTGAAGTAACTTTGTCTTTTAACTCCCTCTCTTTTTCTATACGTCAAAACTATCGCTCCAATCATTGCAACTAGAAGTATTAATCCAGCCAATTGAAATAAATGTATATAGTCCGTATAAATTACATTTCCTAAAGCATGGGTATTGGTGAAATTTTTATCAATTTGAATCGATGATGTTTCTATTAAGTTAGGTTTATATTTCCAGCCACCAATAACAATTATTAATTCAAGAAAAATAATTATACTAATTAAAAATCCAAATGGAATATGGGATGTAAAAATTTTTCCTTTAAACCACTCATCTTTTTGTTGAGCTACATTAAGCATCATTACTACAAACAAAAATAGTACTGCTACAGCACCAACGTAAACGATCAACATAATCATTCCCAAAAATTCTGCTCCAATCATTATGAAAAGACAAGAAATACTAATAAAATCTAAAATTAAAAAAAAAACTGAATGAACTGTATTTTTAGAAGCTATGACCATTATGGCGGAAAAAACTGCTATTACCGAAAAAAAATAAAAAAATATAGCGTGTGCAAGCATTTATCTATATGGGGAGTCAGCTTTAATATTTTCTGCTAAAATTTGCTCCCATCTATCCCCATTTTCCAGTAGTTTTTCTTTATTGTAATAAAGTTCTTCTCGTGTTTCTGTTGCAAATTCAAAATTTGGACCTTGAACTATCGCATCAACTGGACAAGACTCTTCACAAAGTCCGCAGTAAATACATTTCAACATATCTATGTCGTATCTGGTAGTTTTTCTACTTCCGTCAACCATAGGTTTAGATTCAATTGTTATAGCTTGGGCAGGACATACCGCTTCACAAAGTTTGCATGCAATACATCTTTCTTCTCCGTTTGGATACCGTCTTAAAGCATGTTCTCCTCTAAATCGTGGACTAATCTTTCCCTTTTCAAAGGGATAATTGATTGTTTTTTTTGGTTTAAAAATTTCCTTAATTGCAATATTTAAACCTTTAACAAACTCTAAAAGAAAAATAGTTTTTATAATTCTATTTAATTTCATTTTAAGTGCTATTTGGTAACATTTCAAAATAATATAGATAACTCGCAGTTAAGATGACCCAAATCAACGAGACGGGTAAAAAAACCTTCCATCCTAATCTCATTAGTTGATCAAATCTATATCTTGGAACAATCGCTTTAACTAAGGCAAATAAGAAAAATAATAATAAAATTTTTAAAATCATCCAAAGCGGAGATGGTAGCAGATTAAAAGGATATAAATTGATGGGTGATAACCAGCCTCCTAAAAATAGAATTGAACCCATTGCACACATTAATAAAATATTTGCATATTCGCCTAACCAAAACATTGCGTACATCATTCCAGAATATTCCGTCTGATACCCAGCTACTAACTCGGACTCTGCTTCAGGTAAATCAAAGGGAGGTCTATTGGTTTCTGCTAAAGCCGAAATAAAAAAAATAACAAACATGGGAAATAAAGGGATGATGAACCAAATATTTTTTTGAGCCAAAACTATATCTTTCAGGTTCAGCGAACCAACGCAAAGTAAGACATTAACTATAATAATTCCAATAGACACCTCGTATGAAACCATTTGTGCGGCAGATCGTATGGAACCCAAAAAAGGGTACTTAGAATTTGAAGCCCATCCACCCATTATAATTCCATAAACCCCTAACGATGAAATAGCAAAAAGATAAAGTATTCCAACATTAATGTTTGATAACACTAGTTTTTCACTAAAAGGAATTACTGCCCAAGCAATTAAGGCTAAAGTCATAGTTACTATTGGAGCTAAGATAAAAATTATTTTATTTGCGCTAGCCGGGATAATTATTTCCTTAAAAATATATTTTAATGCATCAGCTACCGTTTGAAATAAACCAAAAGGACCCACTACATTAGGTCCACGTCTTTTTTGAACAAAAGCCCATACTCTTCTATCGAACCAAACTATCAATGCAACAGATACTAAAATCGGAATTAATAAAAATAAAATTTTATAAATTTCGTTAAATAAAATAAATAAATAATTCATATTTATCTATCAGTTCCGGTTGATAAAAGTTTATTTTTTATAGATCTACATTCATTCATGGTCATTGACGATCTAGCGATATGATTGCTAAAATAATAATCTACAAAATCAATCTCTATCTTTGAATTTACAAACGAAAACTCTTGAGTTTCATTTATATCAACTTTTGGTCTTACTATTTCCCCTATTTTTGAATGAATACTACTAGAATTAATCAATCTTTCTTCCAATTCTTTTCGACTATTAATATTTAAAGTTTTTCCTAAAGCTTTTGATAGTTGAATTATTATATCCCAATCTTCTCTTGCATCACCAGGAGGATATGAAGCTTTGAATGCCTTTTGAATTCTTCCTTCTAAATTTATGAAATGTCCATCTTTTTCTGTATAGGTTGGACTTGGTAGGATAACGTCAGCTATTTGTGCTCCTAAATCACCATGTGAACCTTGATAAATTATAAATTCATTTTTTTTATTAAATCTTAACTCATCAGAACCAAGTAAATATAATATTTTGAATTCGTTTGTATCAAGTTTATTTAAAATTGGAAAATTATCTTTTTTATTTAATTTATACAGACCTAAATCAATTGCTCCAATTCGAGATGCATTTTGTGTTAAAATATTTAAAGCATTCCATTCATTGGTAATATGATTATTTTTTATTAAATAATTTTTTATACTTTCAAAAATATATTTGCCGGAATCATTTTTAAGCGCTGATTCTCCAATTATAACTATCGGTTTTTTTGATTGCTTAAACTTTTCAGAAATTTCATGATTTCCTTCAATAATATCTTTTAAAACTTGAGTATTTGAACCAATAATTTTGTATGGATAGGTAAGATCTCCGGGATTTCCTATAGAAAATATTTTAATATCATTATTTACATAAGATTTTCTAATTCTTGCATTTAATATAGTAGCTTCTAACCTAGGATTAGTTCCAACCAGCAACATTAGATCACATTCTTCAATTCCACTTATTGCTGAATTAAAAATATAATTCATTCTATTTTTGGGATTTAAATAAGTCTTTTTAGTTCTGCACTCTAGATTAGATGAATTCAAAATCTTGTTAAAAAACTCTTTAAAGATAAACATGCTTTCCATATCCACCAAATCGCCAACTATACCTGCGATTTCTTCTGGTTTAGTATTATTTAATTTTTTAACTATTTTTTTTAAAGCTTTGCTCCAAGAAGTTTGTACCAATTTTCCTTTTTCTCTTATGTAAGGTGTATCCAATCTTTGTTTTAATAAGCCATCACAAGCATATCTAGTTTTGTCTGAAATCCATTCGTCATTAATATCTTCATTTATTTTTGGTAAAACTCTTTTTACTTCCCAGCCGTAAGTATCTATTCTGATGTTTGATCCTACTGCGTCCATAACATCTATACTTTCAGTTTTTTTAAGATCCCAAGGTCTTGCTTCGAAAGCATATGGTTTAGACGTAAGAGCTCCAACTGGGCACAAATCTATAACATTTGCGGATAGTTCAGATTCCATTGATTTTTCAAGATAAGTTGTAATTTCCATATCCTCACCACGCCCTATAGCTCCTAATTCAGGAATACCGGCCACTTCAGTCGCAAATCTGATACAGCGAGTACAATGAATACACCTAGTCATTTGAGTCTTTATCAATGGACCCATGTATTTTTCTTTCACCTGTCTTTTATTTTCGGTAAATCTTGAATGATCAAATCCATAATACAAAGATTGATCCTGTAAATCACATTCTCCTCCTTGATCACAGACCGGACAATCTAAAGGATGGTTGGCTAATAAAAATTCCATTATACCTTTTCTAGCTTTCTCAACAAAATGAGTGTTTGTTTTAATAACCATTCCATCAGTTGCTGGCATAGCACAAGATGCAATAGGTTTAGGAGATTTTTCAATTTCGACCAAACACATTCTACAATTACCAGCTATAGAAAGTTTTTCATGGTAACAAAATCTTGGTATTTCAGCTCCAGCCATTTCACAAACTTGAAGTACTGTTAATCCTTCCTCAAACTCAATCTTTTTTTCGTTCACTGTAATTTTAGGCATTTTCTTTTTCTAATAAATGTTGATCTATCAAATATGGTATTTTATTACCTATTGTTCTCTTAAGTGGATCGGAGCTATTTCTTGTTTCAATCTCTTTTCGAAAGTGGCGAAGCAATCCTTGAACAGGCCAAGCTGAACCTTCTCCAAAAGCACAAATAGTATGCCCTTCAATT
>AZYC01000009.1 GCA_000513075.1 alpha proteobacterium SCGC AAA288-G21
AAACCCAAAACTTGGAACTGTTACAAATGAAATTATTAAATCGGTGAAAGATATAAAATCGGGGCAACTTGAAATAAAAAATGATAAGGATGGAAATATTGCTTTATCGATTGGAAATAAAAGTGTTTCAGATGAAAATTTAATCAAAAATTTCAATGCTGTCCTTGATGTTATTTCTAAGGAAAAACCTTCAGGAGTAAAAGGTAATTTTGTCAAAAGTGCATTTATTACCTCTACAATGGGAATATCTTATAAACTTAAACTGAACAAGAGTATTTGATTTTATGATGAACAAAGAACAAAAAAAGAATTATATCAGCGAGATGAAAAAATTTTTTGAAGCAACTGATTCAGTATTAGTAACTCACTATCAAGGTTTAAGCGTTAATCAATTAGATGTGTTGCGAGCTGAAATGAGGAAACATGGCATAATGTTCAAAATTACCAAAAATAGAATTACAAAATTAGCTTTAAAAGATACAAAATGTAAGGATATTGCTGACATGTTTTCTGGACCAACTGCGGTAGCACTATCGCAAGATGTAATTTCTTCGGCAAAAATATTGACGAAATTTTCAAAAGAGAATCAAAACTTAAAGATTCTTGGTGGACTAATGGGTGAGGAGGTTCTTAAACTAGAAGATGTACTAAAAATAGCCACTCTACCAACATTAAACGAAGCTAGAGCCAAAATTGCTAGTATTTTACAATCTCCTGCACAAAAATTATTAAGTATTTTACTTGCACCAGGCTCAAAAATTGCTATTTTGGCGCTCGAAAAAAGCAAACAATCAACATAGAAAATTTATGGCCGATTTAAATAAGATTATCGAAGATTTATCAAAATTAACAGTAGTAGAGGCTGCTGAACTTTCAAAGCAATTAGAAGAAAAGTGGGGAGTAACGGCGGTAACAACTACGGTCGCCGCACCAGTTTCGGGTGGAGCAGCAGTACCAGCGGAGGAACAAAGTGAATTTACAATTATGCTTACTTCAGCTGGAGATAAAAAAATTAACGTAATAAAAGAAATTAGAACATTTACAACATTAGGTTTAAAAGAAGCAAAAGATTTAGTAGAAGGCGCACCCAAAGAAGTAAAGTCAGGTGTTAATAAGAAAGAAGCAGAAGAAATTAAGAAAAAATTAGAAGCTGCTGGAGCCAAAGTAGAATTAAAATAACAAAATTTTTAAATCTGATTTTTAAAAATCAGATTCAATAAATGCAACTATCGTTTACTGAAAAAAAGAATATCAGAAAAAATTTTGGAAAGTTAAAAGAGACTTTATCAATTCCAAATTTAATAGAAGTCCAAAAAAATTCCTATAATCAATTTTTAAACCTAGACGACAAAAATGATAAAAACTATGTACAAAAAGGTCTAGCTAGAGTTTTTAAAGACATATTTCCCATAGAAGATTTAGCAGAAAAAGCGACATTAGAATTTGTTTCTTATCGATTGGAAAAACCAAAATACGGTGTAGAAGAATGTATTCAGAGGGATTTAACTTATTCATCAGCTTTAAAACCTATTTTAAGATTAGTGATTTACGAAATTGATCAAGAAAACAATACAAAAGAAATATTGTCTGCTAAAGAACAAGAAGTTTACATGGGAGAAATCCCAATGATGACACCTAGCGGAACATTTATAGTTAATGGAGTACAAAGGGTCGTAGTAAATCAAATGCATAGAAGCCCTGGGGTTTTCTTTGATCATGACAAGGGAAAAAGTCACTCTAGTGGAAAATTATTATTTAATTGTAGGGTAATTCCAAATAGAGGGTCTTGGTTAGATTTTGAATACGATATAAAGGATTTATTGTATTTCAGAATAGATAGAAAAAGAAAATTGCTTGTGTCAACTTTGTTACAAGCATTGAATTATAATAAAAAAGAAATAGCTGATTTGTTCTATGAAAGTGAAAAATTTGAATACAATTCTAAATTAAATAAATGGAAAACAGTATTTAGTCCAGAAAACTATAAATTTAAAAAAATTTCAGAAGAAATAATTGATGCAAAGACTAATAAGGTAGTTGTTAAATTGGGATCTAGAACTAATTTGTCACAAGCACAAAAGCTTTATGACAAAGGATTAAAAGATATTTATGTTTCAAACGATGCAATTTATGGAAGATTTTTGCATAATAATATAAGTTTGGACTCTGAGGAAAATATTTCCGTAGGAACGGAAATCACTGAAGAATTTTTAGCTAAAATTATAGGAAATAATATAAAAACGATCCAAATTTCCAATACTAACACTATTAACAAAGGACCTTATTTGCTTAAAACTATATTAGCAGATAAAAATAATACTAAAGAAGAAGCAATTACCGATATTTATAAAATTTTAAGACCAGGAGAACCTCCTAATATTGAAATTGCAAATCAAATCTTTCAAAATTTATTTTTTGGCTCAGAACGCTATGATTTGTCCGATGTAGGAAGAGTAAAGATGAATTCAAGATTAAATTTAAATTGTTCAGACAAAATAACTATACTTAGGAACAAAGATATTATTGAAATTGTTAAACTTATGTTAGATCTTCGTGATGGTAAAAATGAGGTTGACGATATTGATCATTTAGGTAACAGACGAGTTAGATCTGTGGGGGAATTAGTTGAAAATCAATCACGCATTGGCATATATAGAATGGAAAGATCAATCAAAGAAAAAATGTCTGCTATAGAGATTGAGTCAGCGATGCCACAAGATCTCATTAACGCAAAACCATTAACGTTAGCTTTAAAAGATTTTTTTGGAACTTCTCAACTTTCTCAATTTATGGACCAAACAAATCCATTGTCAGAAATAACTCATAAGAGACGAGTTTCAGCTCTTGGTCCAGGAGGATTGACAAGAGAGAGAGCGGGATTTGAAGTAAGAGATGTCCATCCAACTCACTACGGAAGAATTTGTCCCATCGAAACACCTGAGGGACCAAATATTGGATTGATTAGTAGTTTATCAACATATTCAAGAATTAATAAATATGGCTTTATTGAAAGCCCATACAAAAAGGTAGTTGATGCTAAAGTTCTTGAAACAATAGATTATTTGTCAGCCATGGAGGAATCAAAATATACCATAGCACAAGCAAACTCTTCGATTGATAAGCATGGAAAATTTTTGGAAGATTTAGTGTCCTGTAGAAAATCTCTAAATTTTATTTTGTCTAAACCGGAAAATATTGACTATATAGATGTATCACCAAAACAACTTGTATCCGTTGCTGCATCTTTGATTCCTTTTTTAGAAAATGACGATGCAAACAGAGCTTTAATGGGTTCAAATATGATGAGACAAGCAGTACCTTTAATCAAACCGGAGGCTCCCTTAGTGGGCACAGGTATTGAAAAAGATGTTGCACTAGATTCAGGTGTAACAATTGTTGCAAGAAGAAGTGGTGTGGTTGATAAAATCGACGGAAAAAGAATAGTTGTAAAAGTTATCTCCGAAAAAGATCTAAGTAAGTCAGGAGTTGATATCTACAATTTATTAAAATTTCAAAGATCAAACCAAAATACTTGCATTAATCAAAAACCATTAGTCAGAGTCGGTGATTTGGTTTCCAAAGGAGATATAATTGCAGACGGTCCATCTACAAAATTGGGAGAGCTTGCATTAGGAAGAAATGTTACCGTAGCATTTATGCCTTGGCTTGGGTATAATTTTGAAGATTCAATTCTAATTTCCGAAAGATGTGTAACTGACGATGTGTTTACATCAATTCATATTGAAGAATATGAGTTGATGGCAAGAGACACAAAGTTAGGAACGGAAGAAATAACGAGAGATATTCCAAATGTAAGTGAGGAAGTATTGAAAAATTTAGATGAGTCTGGGATTGTTTATATTGGAGCTGAAGTTAAACCTAATGATATTCTGGCAGGAAAGGTTACACCAAAAGGTGATACTCCAACTGGGCCAGAAGAAAAACTTTTAAGATCTATCTTTGGTGAAAAAGCAATTGATGTTATCGATACATCTTTACGTCTACCACTGGGAAGTGACGGGGTTGTTGTTGATGTCAAGGTGTTTAATAGGCACGGCGTAGAAAAAGATGAAAGATCTATAGCAATTGAAAGAAATGAAATAGAGATGATTCAAGAAGATAAGGTAGTTGAAGAAGAGATCTTAGAAAGAAATACGATACAAAGAACTACTCAAATAATTAAACATTCAGCTTTAAAAGAGCAATTTGAAAACTTTAAACCAGATGAAAAAATTGAAGAAAAAAAAATAGAACAAATGAATTTAAGCGATTTATTTAAGTTAACACTAAAGGATAATTCTAAAAATGAGAGTCTTTTAACGTTAATAGAGCAGTATAAAAAAGTTAAAATGGATATTAAAGAAAGATTTGAAGATAAAGTTCAAAAAATTAGACAAGGAGATGAATTATTGCCAAGCGTTATGAAAATGGTAAAAGTTTTTGTTGCAGTAAAGAGACGTCTGAGACCTGGCGACAAAATGTCAGGAAGACACGGAAACAAAGGAGTCATTAGCAAGATAGTTCCAGTTGAAGATATGCCGTATATGGAAAACGGTAAACCTGTAGATATAGTTCTTAATCCGCTAGGGGTTCCAAGTAGGATGAATGTTGGACAAATTTTAGAAACCCACATTGGTTGGAGCTGTTCTGAATTAGGGGAAAATCTAAAAAAATTAATTAACAAAAATAGAAAAAAAAACAAACAACAATGAGGGTGTTATTTCATTGCTGAAATCAATTTATGGAAAGGAATTTTACGATATAGCTATTAATAATTTATCATCGATTGAGTTTAATGATCTTTGTGAAAATTTAATTAAAGGGGTTCCGATATCTACCCCGGTATTTGATGGAGCCAAGGAAAAAAATGTATCTGATATGCTCAAGCTAGCTAATTTACCTACATCTGGACAAACAATATTATGGGATGGAAGAACAGGGAAAAAATTCGAAAGACATGTAACAGTGGGTACTATTTATATGTTAAAATTGCATCACCTTGTCGAAGACAAAATACACGCTCGATCAACGGGACCATATAGCTTGGTAACCCAACAACCTTTAGGAGGAAAAGCTCAACTTGGAGGACAAAGATTTGGTGAAATGGAAGTATGGGCTTTAGAAGCATATGGAGCTTCTTACACCTTACAAGAAATACTAACAGTTAAATCTGATGATGTGGCTGGAAGAGTTAAAATATATGAAACGATAGTTAAAGGGGAGGAAAATTTTCAATCAGGTGTCCCAGAGTCTTTCAACGTACTAACTAAAGAAATTAAGTCATTAGGATTAAATATTGAATTAAAATAAATTATGAAAAAAGAGTTAACGGATTTATTTAAGAACAAACCTCCTATAGAAGAAAGTTTTAGTAGCATTAGAATTAGTTTAGCTAGTCCTGAAAAAATTAAATCCTGGTCTTTTGGAGAAATTAAAAAACCTGAAACAATTAATTACAGAACTTTTAAACCCGAAAAAAATGGATTATTTTGTTGTAGAATATTTGGACCAATTAAAGACTACGAATGTTTGTGTGGCAAATATAAAAGAATGAAATTTAGAGGAATCATTTGTGAAAAATGCGGAGTAGAAGTCACAAAGTCTAACGTAAGACGTGAAAGAATGGGTCACATTAATTTAGCTACACCAGTTGCTCACATTTGGTTTTTAAAATCTTTACCAAGTAGAATTTCTCTAGCAATCGACATGAAATTAAAAGAAGTAGAAAAAGTATTATATTTTGAAAGTTTTATTGTCACTGAACCGGGATTAACAACACTTAAAAAAAATCAGTTATTGACCGAGGATGAACTGACCGATAATCAAAACAAATTTGGTGAAGATGCTTTTTCAGCTGGTATTGGAGCTGAAGCAATACTAGATCTACTTAGGTCTTTAAATTTAAAAGATGAACGAGAAAAACTTTCTGAACAAGTAAAGCAATTAAAATCAAAAGTTGCTGAGGAACGGGCAATTAAAAGATTAAAGTTAATAGACAATTTTATAGATTCAGATGGTAAACCAGAATGGATGATATTAACAACCATATCTGTAATCCCTCCAGATTTAAGACCTTTGGTTCCATTAGATGGAGGTAGATTTGCTACATCTGATTTAAATGATTTATACAGAAGGGTCATAAATAGAAATAACAGATTAAAAAGACTTATTGATCTAAAATCTCCAGATATAATAATAAGAAACGAAAAAAGAATGCTGCAAGAATCAGTTGATGCATTATTTGACAACGGCCGAAGAGGCAGAGTTATAACTGGAACAGGAAAAAGACCATTAAAATCTTTATCAGAAATGTTAAAGGGCAAATATGGTAGATTTAGACAAAATTTATTAGGAAAAAGAGTAGATTATTCTGGAAGGTCAGTAATTGTAGTTGGTCCTGAATTAAAACTTCACCAATGTGGCTTACCAAAAAAAATGGCACTAGAATTATTCAAACCTTTTTTATACGCTAGGTTGGATAAAATGGGTTTGTCTACAACAATAAAACAAGCTAAAAAAATAGTTGAAAAAGAAAAAGATGAAGTGTGGGATGCCTTAGAACACATTGTTAGAGAACATCCGATATTATTAAATAGAGCTCCAACGTTACATAGACTGGGAATTCAGGCTTTTGAGCCTAAATTGATTGAAGGAAATGCAATTGAATTGCACCCACTTGTATGTTCTGCATTTAATGCAGATTTCGATGGCGATCAGATGGCAGTTCATATTCCATTAAGCATAGAGGCTCAACTTGAAGCAAGAATTTTAATGATGTCTACTAATAATATTCTAAGCCCATCTAATGGAAAACCAATTATTGTGCCGAGCCAGGATATGATCTTAGGGATATATTATTTATCTCAAACACCAATTAATACTGATAAAATAGAGGGTTATTTTGTAGATGGTTCTGAAATTGAACTATCTTTAGAATGTAATGCAATAAATGTTCATTCTAGAATAATTTCGAGATTTAAAACAATTGACGAAAAAGGAAAAATTGTAAATGAAAAACATACGAGTACAGCTGGAAGATTTTTATTGGCTAACATCTTGCCACATAACCCAAACATTAAATTTTCACTAGTTGATAGATTGCTAGCAAAAAAACAAGTCTCGGAAATCATTGATTTAGTTTTCAGATTCTGTGGCCAAAAAAGTACGGTAATTTTTTGTGATAAAATAAAGGATCTTGGTTTCAAATATGCATTTATGTCCGGTATATCATTTGGAAAAGATGATTTAATTATTCCTGAAAAAAAACAAACTTTAGTAAATGATACCAAAAAGAGGATTGAAGAATATGAAAACCAATATGCTGAAGGATTAATTACCAGAGGAGAAAAATACAATAAGGTAGTTGATGCTTGGTCAAAATGTACTGATCTAGTGGCAGCAGAGATGATGAAGAAAATTTCTTCCACCTCTAAAAATGATTCAGATAACAAAACCAACCATTTAAACTCGGTGTTTATGATGGCAGACTCTGGAGCGAGAGGTTCGGCTGCTCAAATGAAACAATTGGCTGGCATGCGTGGACTAATTGCAAAACCTTCTGGAGAAATTATTGAAACACCAATTGTTTCAAATTTTAAAGAAGGATTAACTGCTCTTGAATATTTTAATTCTACCCATGGTGCCAGAAAAGGTTTGGCTGATACAGCGCTTAAAACAGCAAATTCAGGTTATTTAACAAGAAGACTTTGTGATGTAGCTCAAGATCTGTCAATAACGATACCTTATTGTGGAACCAATAAAAGCATTGTTCTTTCGGAAATTATTGAAGGAGGCAATATTTTAGTTAGTTTATCTGACCGAGCATTAGGTAGAACGACTGCAGAAGATATCAAAAATCCAATTAATGGTGAAATTTTGATTAAGAAAAAAGGAATGATAGACGAGGAGGTTTGTGAAAAAATTGATTCAGCTGGAGTAAAATCAATTAAAGTTTTTTCAGCAGTCGTATGCGAATCTAAGGATGGAATATGTGCCACTTGCTATGGAAGAGATCTTTCAAGAGGTAAATTGGTTACTTTGGGAGAGGCAATTGGGATGATAGCCGCTCAATCAATCGGTGAACCCGGAACACAGTTAACTATGAGAACATTTCACGTAGGAGGAACAGCTCAAATTAAACAAGATTTTCAAGTAGTTGCTAAAACAGACGGCATTTTAAAGATAATTAATAAAAATTTATTAGAAGATTCCAAGAAAAACCAGGTTGTTATGGGCAGAAATACTCAGTTAGCATTAGAAGATGATAATGGACAACAAATAGCACTATACAAAATACCTTATGGAGCAAAACTTTTCTATCAAAATGATGAAACAATCAAAAAGGGAAATAAAATTTGCGAATGGGACCCTTATACAATGCCGGTGATAGCCGAAAAAAGCGGCATAGCAAACTACGTTGACTTAATAGATGGAGTATCATTGGCCGAAACAGTTGATGATGCAACTGGAATTTCATCAAAATCAGTTGTTGATTGGAGATCACAATCTAAGAATACAGATTTGAAACCCAGGATCACTTTAAGGGACGAAAAAGGTAACGTAATTAAAAAAGCGGATGACAATGAAGCTAGATATTATTTAGTTCCGGATTCAATTTTATCAGTCAAAGATGGTCAGAATATTTTAGCAGGTGATGTGATCGCAAGATTGCCAAAAGAAACTTCGAAAACAAAAGATATAACCGGAGGGCTACCAAGAGTGGCAGAATTATTTGAGGCAAGGAAGCCAAAAGAAAGTGCAATTATTGCCGAAAATGATGGTAGCGTAAATTTTGGTAAGGAAGTGAGAGGTAAATTAAAAGTATCAATTCAATCAAAAGATGGAGAAGTTTCAAATTATTTAATTCCAAAAGGAAAACATATTAATTTTAATGAAGGAGAAAATATTAAAAAAGGTGAATATTTGCTAGACGGCAGTCCAGCTCCACACGATATTTTGAAAATTTTAGGTGTAGAGGAATTGACAGATTATTTTATCAATGAAGTTCAAGAGGTTTATAGATTACAAGGTGTAGTAATTAACGATAAACACATCGAAGTAATTGTAAGACAAATGCTGAAAAAGGTGGAAATTAAAGATCCTGGAGATTCAAAATATTTAAAACAAGAAATAATAGATAAAAATGAATTAGAAGAAGAGAACGAAAATTTAATAGAAAATAAGAAAAAGCCAGCTATCGTAGAAAGGGTTCTCTTGGGTATAACCAAAGCTTCTTTGCAGACAAATTCATTTATTTCCGCAGCATCGTTCCAANAAACTACTAGAGTTTTAACTGACGCTGCAATAAAAGGCAAAGTAGATAAATTAAAAGGTTTAAAGGAAAATGTAATAGTAGGCCGATTGGTACCAGCTGGCACAGGCATGGTTAAGAATAAATGGAGTTATTTAGCTAAAGAAAAAGACAAAAAATATCTTTCTGAAAAATCAGTAGAAAAAGTTGCCGAACTGTCAATAACAGCTGAATAATGGTTTACTTTTGTGTTATTAATTATTGACAATTTACCATTCAATTAGTAATTTACCCAAAATTTTATGGTTGGAAGTAAGGTTGATTAACCTTAAACGCTGCCACAAAGAGTTGATCTATTCATACTTTTTTCATCCAAAAATTATATTAAATTATGCCAACAATTAACCAATTGACAAAAAAACCAAGGGTTAAACCAAAATACAGGGACAAAGTTCCTGCATTAGAACGCTCACCACAAAAAAAAGGTGTATGTATCAAAGTATATACAACAACACCCAAAAAACCTAATTCAGCATTAAGAAAAGTTGCGAGAGTAAGATTGTCCAATGGACATGAGGTAACTTGTTATATTCCAGGAGAAGGGCATAATTTACAAGAGCACTCTGTTGTATTAATTAGAGGAGGTCGAGTTAAGGATTTGCCTGGAGTTANATATCACATATTAAGAGGAAATCTAGACACTCAGGGAGTTACAAATCGCAAACAACAAAGATCAAAGTATGGAGCAAAGAGACCAAAATAATAGAATTTATGTCTAGAAAAAGAAGAGCACCAAAGAAAATTTTTTTAAAAGATGCAAAATATAAATCTGAACTAATATTAAAATTAATGAATTCAGTAATGTATGATGGAAAAAAAACAATTGCTGAAAAAATTGTTTATAACGCTTTAAATAAATTGCAATCAAAAGCAAAAGAAGAGCCAATTAAAATTTTTGATGCAGCAATAAATAATATTAAACCTACTATTGAAGTTAGATCAAGAAGAGTTGGTGGGGCAACCTATCAAGTCCCTGTTGAGGTCAAACAAAAAAGATCGAAGACTTTGGCAATTCGATGGTTGGTTAATGCTTCCAAAAAAAGGAAAGATAAAAATATGTCCGATAAAATTTGTTTTGAACTATATGACGCATATCAGGGCAGGGGTTCAGCAATAAAAAAAAAAGAAGATATGCATAGAATGGCCGAGTCAAATAAAGCCTTTGCACATTTTAGATGGTAATTAATCATGGCCAGAACACACACTTTAGATAAATATAGAAATATTGGGATCATGGCTCATATTGATGCCGGAAAGACAACTACAACGGAAAGAATTCTATATTATACGGGCAAGAGTCATAAAATCGGGGAAGTTCATGATGGTGCCGCAACAATGGATTGGATGGAACAGGAACAAGAAAGAGGTATTACAATTACTTCAGCAGCGACAACTTGTTATTGGAGAGATCACAGAATTAATATTATTGATACTCCTGGCCATATTGATTTTACTATTGAAGTAGAAAGATCTTTAAAGGTATTAGATGGTGCCGTTGCCGTATTTGATGGTGTTGCTGGGGTAGAACCTCAATCAGAACAAGTATGGAGGCAAGCAGATAAATATAAGGTTCCACGGATTTGTTTTGTAAATAAGCTTGATAGAACTGGAGCAGATTTTTTTAGATGCGTTGAAATGATAAAAGATCGTCTTGGATCAAAACCATTAGTTATGCAAATACCGGTGGGAATAGAGTCCTCATTCAAAGGCGTAGTTGATTTAGTTAAAATGAAAGCAGTTTTATGGAAAGAAGAAAAGTTAGGAGCGGAATTTGAATATGTAGAAATACCAAATGAGTTACAGGAACAAGCTAAAAAATATAGGAAAGAATTAATGGAAACAGCCGTAGAGCAAGATGAAAAATTGATGGACGATTATCTAAATGGAAAGGAAATATCAGAGTCTGATTTAATATCCTGTATTAGAAAAGGTGGTTTAAAATTTGATTTTGTACCAGTATTAACTGGTTCGGCATTTAAAAATAAGGGTGTACAACCTTTATTGGATGCTGTGGTAGACTTTTTACCAAGTCCTAAAGATATAGGGTCAATTAATGGCACGAAACCTAATTCAAAGGATGAAATTGAAAGAAAATTTGATGACAATGAGCCGTTATCAGCTCTAGCATTTAAGGTTGCAACCGATCCTTTTGTGGGAACTTTAACTTTTATAAGAATATATTCAGGCACATTAAAATCAGGCACTGGAATTTATAACACTACTAAAGATAAGGAGGAGAGAGTTGGCAGGATGTTGCTTATGCACGCCAATAATAGAGAAGATGTAAAAGAAGTTAATACAGGTGATATTGTGGCATTAGCTGGATTAAAATATACAATTACGGGACACACTTTATCTGATGAAGATAATCCAATTGTACTAGAACCTATGGAATTTCCAGATCCAGTTCTTGAGATTGCGGTTGAACCAAAAACTAACGCAGACCAAGAAAGGATGGGGGAAGCTTTAGGAAGATTGGCAAGGGAAGATCCGTCTTTTAGAGTGTCATCTGATGAAGAATCTGGTCAAACAATCATAAAGGGTATGGGCGAATTGCATTTAGATATTATAGTTGATCGAATGAAAAGAGAATTTAAAGTAGAGGCAAATATTGGAGCACCACAAGTTGCCTATAGAGAAACAATTTTGGGTAATGCTGAATTTGATTATATTCACAAAAAACAAAGTGGTGGAGCTGGACAATTTGCAAGAGTTAAACTTGCAATAGAACCTCTTGAGCCAGGAAAAGGTAGAGAAGTTGAAAACAAGATTAAAGGTGGATCTATTCCAAAAGAATTTATACCAGGAGTGGAAAAAGGAATAGAGAGTGTTTCAGATTCTGGAATTTTAGCTGGGTTTCCAATTATTGATTATAAAGTAACTATAGTTGATGGTTTGCATCACGATGTAGATTCAAGTGTTTTAGCTTTTGAAATAGCATCAAGACATTGTTTTAAAGAAGTATGCACAAGGGCTTCTCTAAAACTTCTTGAACCAATTATGAGAGTAGAAATTGTTACACCAGAAAATTATATGGGAGATGTCATTGGCGATTTAAATAGCCGAAGAGGCCAAGTTGACGGGACAGAATCTCGAGGCAATGTAACCGTGATAGGTGCCATGGTACCTCTTGCAAATATGTTTGGTTATGTAAATAATTTAAGATCAATGTCACAAGGAAGAGCTCAATATTCAATGTTCTTTGACCATTATGAAAAAGTACCTCAAAATGTTCAGGAAGAAGTAACAAAAAAAATGGCTTAAAAGATGATAAAACAAAATATTAGAATTAAACTTAGAGCATACGATAACAAAATTTTAGATCAGTCAACACTTGCTATAGTAAATACTGTAAAAAGAACAGGTGCCAACATTAAAGGTCCTATTCCACTACCAACAAAAATAGAAAGATATACCGTCCTAAGATCCCCGCATATTGATAAAAAAAGTAGAGAACAATTTGAAACAAGAACACATAAAAGATTGATCGATATTGAAGAGCCGACACCTCAAACTATTGAAGCATTAATGAAATTAGATTTAGCTTCAGGAGTGGATGTTGAAATAAAGATATAAGGTAACAAATGACAAATATTGGTTTAATTGGAACAAAAATTGGAATGAGCAGGGAATTTTTTCCCATAGGAATATCTGTTCCAGTAACTGTTATAAAAATAGAAAAGGGAAGAGTGATAGACTTAATTACAAAAGATAAAAGGGGGTATGATGCTATTAAGGTGGGGTTTGGAAAAATTAAAACATCTAAATTAACTAAGTCTATGAAGGGTTTTTACAGTAAAAAATCTACAGAACCTAAAAAATACTTAAAAGAATACAGGGTAGAAGATATATCAAATTTTAAAGAAGGAAACGAAATTGGATTAGAAATTTTTAAAGATGTTAAATTTGTTGATGTTACATCAAAAAGTATCGGCAAAGGGTTCGCCGGAGTTATGAAAAGACATAATTTTTCAGGTTTAAGAGCATCACATGGGGTATCAGTATCACATCGATCTGGTGGATCAACTGGACAACGTCAGGATCCAGGAAAAGTATTTAAAGGAAAAAAAATGGCTGGACATATGGGAGACAAAATTAGAACAATGTTGAATCTAGAGATAATTAAATCAGATTTGAACAATGATTTAATATACTTAAAAGGTTCGATCCCAGGGTCAAAAAACACATTAGTATTCATAAAGAATTCTGTTAAAAAAATAAATAAAAAAACAATTTTAGAAAAAAATAAAATAGTTGAGAAACAAGATAAAAATCTGAAATAAATGAATGTTACGAAAGAAAAAATAACTACTAAAGTTGAATAAAAAAAAGAAGAGATGCTAAAAAAAGTAGAAAAAAAAGATATAAAAAGTAAATAAATAATGAAAATAGACAGCATTAGCATAAAAGGCAAAGTAACAGCATTTGAAATTTCAGAAAAAATATTTTCTTCTGACATAAATAATAAATTAATCGTGCAAGTTCTTTATTCTCAAATTGCAAATTCAAAACAGAGACTTGCAAAAACAAAACAAAGAAATCAAATAATAGGTTCTACAGCCAAAATTCATGCGCAGAAAGGTACTGGAAATGCAAGACATGCAAGTAAAAAAGCACCGTTATTTGTTGGGGGGTGGAGTTGCACACGGCCCTAAAGGAAATGTTTATAAAGCAAGAAAAATAAATAAGGAAGAAAAAAAAAGTAGTTTAATTAGTGTAATATCTCAAAAAACTAAAGATAAAAATCTAATAATATTTGAAGATATTAAAGACAAAATTAATAAAACAAAACAATTTATCAAATTTTTAAAAACGAATAGTATTAGTAATGCTTTGATTGTTGTAGATTTAAAAACCAAAAAAAATATTGAGTTATCAGCAAGAAATATTCCCAATATAAAATTAATTGATACATCTTATCTGACTACATACGATATCTTAAAATATAAACAAATTATGTTTACTGAATCTTCAACTAAAGAATTAGAAAAAAGGCTTTTAGATCATGAATAAAATAAATTTATATGACAGTATATTAAGTCCACTGATAACTGAAAAATCAACCAACTTATCTGAAATAAATAAAGTGGTATTTAAAGTAAATAGTTTAGCTGATAAAATATCTATTAAAAAAAGTATTGAAAAAATTTTTAAAGTGAATGTTGTCAAAGTAAATATAATTAATAAACAGAGAAGAACTAAGATAGTAAGAGGTAAAAAAACTAAAGTACGGGGATACAAGAAAGCAATTATTACATTAAAAAAAGGTCAAAATATTGATTTAACCACAGGCATATGAAATGACATTAAAAACATTTAAGCCCTATACAAAATCAACTCGAGGAACGGTTATTATTGCGAAGAATAATCTTTGGAAAGGTAAACCGATCAAATCACTTACATTTGGAAAAAAATCTGTTTCTGGAAGAAATAATTTGGGACGAATTACCTCTAGAAGAAGAGGATCTGGACATAAACAAAAATTTCGTAAAATAGATTTTTTTAGAAATAAACTTAACATTGAAGCAGAAGTTGAAAGAATTGAATATGATCCGAATAGAACTTCGCATATCATGTTAGTTAAGTATGAAGATGGAGAAAGAGCTTACATGCTACAACCTCAAAAAATCAAAATTGGAGATAAGATTATTTCAGGAAATAAAAAAGAGATAAAGATAGGAAATTGTATGCCTTTGAGTGATATTCCTGATGGAACGGCAATACACAACGTTGAAATGAAACCCGGCGGCGGTGCTAAAATTGCAAGGTCGGCAGGCTCATCCGTTCAAATTACTGGTACAGATGGAGGATACTCAATAATAAAACTAGCATCAGGTGAAATTAGAAAAATAATTAGCAGAGCAAAAGCTACCATTGGTGTTTTGTCTAATCCTGATCAAAAAAATATAAAAATTGGTAAAGCTGGAAGAAGCAGATGGCTAGGCATCAGACCAAGTGTAAGGGGGGTAGTAATGAATCCTGTAGATCATCCACATGGCGGAGGTGAGGGAAAATCTTCTGGAGGCAGAAATCCTGTTTCACCATGGGGGCAATCTGCAAAAGGATTAAAAACAAGGAATAATAAGAGAACAAACAAATATATTATTATGAGAAGGAAAAAGAGAGTTTAAATTATGGCTAGATCAGTGTGGAAAGGACCATTTGTAGATCCAAGCTTAATTAAAAAAATTGAAAAACAGAAAAATACAACAAATATGAAACCAATTAAAACTTGGTCAAGAAAGTCCACAATAATTCCTGAATTTGTAGGATCAAGCTTTTTGATACATAATGGAAAAAAATTTATATCAATTACCATTTCTGAAGATATGGTTGGACATAAACTTGGCGAGTTTTCACCAACCAGGCAATTTTCTGGTCATACTCCAGCAGATAAAAAAGCTAAACAAGTAGCAGATCAACAATCAGTAGCTAAGAAAAATCTAAAAAAAAAGAAAATAAAAATTTTAAAAATGTATCTATTCCGAAAGGTTTATCTATAGAATCTGTAGATTTAGAAAAAGCTAAGTATTTATGTTCTTTACCAAGAAATCTGGGCACACATCCAGATTTAAAAAAAGATATTACTCTTAATATCGGAAGATTTGGCCCTTATCTTAAATGTGATAATAAATCAGCACAAATTGAATCAGTAGAAGATATTTTTTCTATAGGTCTGAATAGAGCAATAACACTTATATCAGATGCAAAACCAGGAAGAATATCCTCTTCTATGATAAAAGATTTAGGAGAACATCCGGAAGATAAAAAGCCTGTTAGAGTCATGAAGGGAAAATTTGGTCCATATGTAAAGTACAAATCCCTTAATGCCACAATACCCGATGAAAAAGATCCGCATGAAATTACCATGGATGAGGCATTAATATTGATTGAGAAAAGAAAAGAATATGATAAAAACAAAAGGAAAAAAAATAAATATACATGAAAACACTGATTATATTCATAACATTAATATTATTTTCCGCAACTAGTGTATACAGCAAGGAATCGACTGACTGCAAAAATTTAAAAAAATTTTCAATTAAAGCTGCTATTTGTAAAACTAAATCTGCTGGAAGCTCTATTAAAAATAAATGGAGTAAAAAAAGGGAACTAAAAAAAAAATCTGATAAAAAATCAATTTTTAAAAAATTTGGAGAAGCAAAAACGTTAAGTGATTTAAAAGAATAAGGAGTATTTATGAAACAGATTATTATACTACTAACATCAATATTACTATCTTCTACCGTAGTTAATGCAGAAGAAAAAAAAACCTTAGCTGATCTGGTGGGTAAAGGTAAAGGAGAATGTATTGCGGAACACAAAATATCACCAAAGGCATTTGGATGCAGTATTAAAAAAATGTTTAGAAAAAAAGATGGAACCCCCAATGCATTAGGAAAATTTTATAATACAAAAACTCTTAAAGATTTGTGGAAGTAGTAAGAATTTTTATTTTTTCCAGTAAATATTAAATGTCAATTTACGAAAATTTGAAAAAGTTAAATATAAAAATTCCCAAACCACCGGATCCAGTAGGCTCATATGTCGCTTACAAAAAAACCTCAAATTTGTTGTTTATATCTGGTCAAATATCAATTGATGCTAATGGAAATATTACAAAAGGAAAATTAGGAAAAGAATTATCTATTGATCAAGGTCAAGCTGCAGCTAAGTTGTGTGCAATTAATATAATTGCTCAAGCTAAAAAAGCTTGCAATGAAAAATTAGAAAATATCAAAAATTGCATTAAGTTAACAGGTTATGTTAATTCAACAAATAAGTTTATTGATCAACCCAAAGTTATTAACGGGGCTTCTGAAATCATATTTGCGGTTTTTGGTGAGGATGGTAAACACACAAGAGCAGCTATAAGTGCTAACTCATTGCCTCTTGATGCAGCTGTTGAAGTTGATGCTATATTTGAATTAAAATAGATTACTTGCCAATACAGAAGTAGTTAATTTTATTTTTTTTCATTAACTTGCTGGAGTATAAGTTTCTCATATCAAATACTTTAAAATTCCTTTTTTTAACAATCTTATTAAATTCAATTAATTTAAATTCGTCCCATTCTGTATGTGCAACGATTAAATCACTTTTCAAACAGGCTTTGGCTACATTAGAATGAAAACTAATTTTACTATATTTATTAAATTCCTTTTTTTGACCAGAGGGATCACAATAACGAACTATAGCACCTTTTCTTAGTAGATTTGGTATCATTGATAGACTAGAGGCCATGCGCATATCATCTGTATTTGGTTTAAATGTTACACCTAAAAAAGTGATTATTTTATTTTTTAATTTATTAGACATAATTTCATAAATTCTTTTTGTTAATAAAGATCGTCTGTTATCATTTGACCTAACAACAGATTTAACTATTGATAAATTCACTTTAAATTTTTCACCAGTAGTGACTAAAGCTCTCGTATCTTTTGGAAAACAAGACCCACCATATGCCGGGCCTGGTCTTAAAAATCTACTACCAATTCTTTTATCAAGTCCCATTCCTATTGCTATATCTTCTGTATTAATCCCAACTTTTTCACATAAGTTGGCTAATTCATTTATGAATGAAATTTTTGTAGCCAAAAAAGCATTCGATGCATATTTAATTAACTCAGCACTCCTGCATGATGTCGTAAAATATACTGCTCCCTTTTTAATAATTGGGTCGTAAAGATTAGCTAAAATTTTGATAACTTTTTTATTTTTTGCACCTATTACAATTCTATCAGGATATTTAAAATCACGAATTGCCTCACCTTCTCTTAAAAACTCAGGGTTTGATACAACTTCAAATAATTTTCTCTTTACTTTAGAACTAATCATTTTTTCGATTTTATCTCCCGTAGTTACCGGGACGGTGGATTTAGTAATTATGATTTTAAATTTTTTTATGTACTTTCTAATATCATTAACAACTCTAAAAACATATTTTAAATCTACCGAGTTACTATTTTTAATCGTAGGAGTACCAACACAAATAAATATAACATCAGAATACGTTACTGCTTTTTTTAGATCCGTAGTAAAGATCAATCTTTTATCTTTGTAATTTCTTTTAATCATTTCTTCTAAACCAGGTTCATAAATTGGTATAGAACCCTTGTTTAACATATTTATTTTTACAATATCATTATCAACACAATGAACCATGTTTCCAAGATCGGCAAAACAAACACCACTAACAAGACCAACGTATCCCGTTCCTATAATACAAATTTTCATTAATTATAATTTAGAAATTTCTATTGATGAATTAATATAACCTTTCAAGGTACCACAATCTAAATATTTTCCAGAAAAAATATGTCCGATGAACTTTTCTTTTTTATCTATCAAAGTTTTAATTGCATCAGTTATATGAATTTCACCGTTTTGACCAGGTTTTTGGTTTTGAAGTATTTTAAATATTTCTTTTGGTAATATGTATCTACCGATAATAGCATAGTTTGACGGAGCATTTTTTATACTAGGTTTTTCTATAACATCTTTAATTAAAAAACTATTTTTATTAAATTTTTTCAAATCAAAGATACCCCATCTGGAAACATCCTTTTTTTTAACTTTTTTAGATGCAATGATGGATGATTTATACTTTGTGTGTAATTTGATCATTGATTGAGAACAGTTGTTTTTTATTATTAAATCGTCTGGCAAAAGCATTAAAAAATACTTCGACCTAATATAATTCTTACATTTTAACACCGCATCTCCTGTACCACGAGGCATATCTTGATAAACAAATTTAATTATTTTCTTATATTTTCTTATTTTTGCAAATTCCTGCTTAAGTCTTTTGTCTTTATTTTTTTTTTTAATTATTTTTTTATAAAAGGAATCGTTATAAAAATATTTTTTAATCTCTTTTTTTTTTTCTAGAAATAATGAAAATAAATTCTTTAATACCGGCGTTTAACCCTTCTTCTAAAATATATTCTAATCCTGGTTTGCCATTTATTGGTAAAAGCTCTTTTGGTAATACACTCGTCAGAGGTAATAATCTTGTACCCAAACCAGCTAAGGGAATAATTGCTTGTTTGATCATTTGTATCTTTTACATATAATAATAAAAATTTACAAATGAAAACAATTCATAGTAAAAAAAAACTTATTCAAGTATTAAAGGGAGAAAAAGATTTAGGTTTTGTTCCAACTATGGGTGCCATACACAAAGCACACATATATTTAATTAAAAAAAGTATCTCTCTATGTAAAAAAACAATTGTTACTATATTTGTCAACAAGCCACAATTTAATGAAATTACCGACTACAAAAAGTACCCAAGAACTTTCAAAAAAGACATATCAATACTTAGAAAATACAATATTGATTATCTTTATTTGCCAACAATGAAACAAATATATCCGTTTGGTTATAATGAAAAAGTTAAAATTGGTTCCTTTAGTAAAAAATTATGCGGAAAGTCTAGACCTGGGCATTTCGAAGCAGTAGTTGATGTAATTGATAGATTTATAAAAATAATTAATCCACACAAAATTTTTTTAGGAGAAAAAGATATGCAGCAGTTAAAAATTATTGAAGAATTCATAAATAAAAATCAAATTAAAACAAAAGTTGTTGGATGCAAAACTATCAGAGAAAAAAATGGTGTTGCTTGTTCCTCTAGAAATTTTTTGCTATCAGCAAATGATTTTATTATAGCGTCTAGAGTTTATAAATTACTCTATAAAAGCAAAAAATTATTAATTATCAAAAAAAATATTTTAAAAAATATTAAAAATAAAATATTTCAATTTGGTGTTAAAAAAATTGATTATATTGAGCTTATTGACATTAACAAACAAACTAGGCCATTTAAGAAAAATAAAAAATACAAATTGTTTGTCGCCTACTATCTTGGTTCTACAAGGTTAATAGATAATATTTAGTTGTAAAAGAAATAAGCTCCAATACCCAAAAAAGATAAAAATCCTATCACATCTGTAATGGTTGTTACAAAAACGCTGGAAGCAATAGCGGGATCAATATTAAATTTCTTAAGCGAGACAGGAACCAAAATTCCAAATAGTCCTGCAACGATCATATTTAGCATCATAGAAATGGTAATTATAATTGTTAAATTAATTTCTTTAAACCATACTTGAACTATAATTCCAGTAATTATTGCAAATATTATTCCATTTAAAATTCCAATTACAAATTCTTTTGATACTACTTTGGTAAAATTTTCTGAAGAAAGCTCCTTAGTAGCTATAGCTCTAACTGTAACAGCTAAAGTTTGCATACCTGCATTACCACCCATTGAAGCTACTATCGGCATTAAAAAAGCTAAAGCAACCATTTGTTGTATTGTGGCACCAAATTTGCTTATTACCCAGGTCGCTATCAAAGCAGTAAACAAATTTAATAGCAACCAATTAAATCTCCTCTTTGTCTTTTTCAAAATACTGTCCGTAATCTCTTCGTCTCCTACTCCCGCAAGCCTAAGAACGTCTTCTTCCGCTTCTTCCTTTATAACTGTTAAAATGTCATCACTAGTAATCATTCCAACCAACTTATTATTTTTGTCTACGACCCCAGCAGATGTAAGATTATAATTTTCAAATGTATGCCCTACTTCTTCTTGGTCCATATTAACTGGAATCAAAACTTGCATTTCTCTCATAATTAAGTTCATTTTAGTTTCTCTTGCCGCTCTTAATACTTTTGATGAAGGAACTGTTCCAATTGGTTTAAAATCACTATCAACAATAAAGATTTCCAAAAACTCATCTGGTAAATCTTTATTTTCTCTTAAATAATCTATTGTTTGTCCAACCGACCAATTGCTTGGAATAGCAGTAAATTCTCTTTGCATAATTCTTGCAGCAGTATCCTCGGGATAACTCAAACCTTCCTCTAATAAAAATCTGTCTTTTGGAGGTAATCTATTTAAAACAGTTTCCTTTTTTGATTTATCCAAATTTTCAAGAATCTTAAGCGCATTATCAGATTCCAATTTTTTTAATAAACTGGCAATAGACTCTACTGATAATAGTAAAAAAATTTCAGTCTGAATTGATTCGTTAAGTTCAACAAATATTTCAGGATCTATACTAAATCCTTCAAGTTCAATTAATTTAGATCTATTTTCTGGACTTAAATTTTCTATAATATCAGCAGAATCAGCGGGCAATAATTCCTTTAATGATTTAGCTAAAAAGTCCGTATCTTGGTTTTTAATTTTTTCGTTAATGACTTTAATAAATTCTTTATTAAATTCTATATTAACTTTTCTGTCCTTTATTTTTTTAACTAAAGTCATAATATTCGTGTTAAATAATCTGCTGAACTATTAATTTATATATTTATTAATTACAATTCTAAAATGAAAATCGAAATCAAAAAAAGCATAAAATGCGTAGATTATGATGTTGCTCAAAAATTTTTAGAAAAAAGAGTAGAAGATGTAATAAATGAAAAAAAACCTGAATTATTATGGATTTTAGAACATAAGCCAATATTCACTGCAGGGACTAGCTATAGGGAAGATGAGATATTAAATAAAACGATTAATTTGAAAAAAACATCGAGAGGTGGAAAAATTACTTATCATGGACCAGGCCAAAAAATTGTTTATTTTGTATTAAATCTTAAAGAAAGAGGAAAAGATATAAGAAAACTCATAAGATATATCGAAAAATGTATAATCCAAATTTTAAAGGAGTATGAAATCAAATCATTTAACGACAAAAAAAATATCGGTATTTGGGTAATTGTTAATGGCAAAGAAAAGAAAGTGGCAGCTATTGGAATTAGAGTTAAAAGATGGATTGCTTTTCATGGCTTTTCCATAAATGTTTCTAATAACCTTGAAGTTTATAAAAATATAGTACCTTGTGGAATATACAGTAAAGGAATAACTAATCTTTGTTCAATAAAAAAAAATAATTATAAATATATAAATCAAAAAATAATTAATAATTTTTTAAGAATTTTTAAATAAAGTTAATCTTTTTTTTAATAACATTTTTTTGAAATAATCTGGTACATTAACAGTATATTTATATTTTTTTTTATCAATCATAAATTTTATAGAATAAGCATGTAACATTAGATAATTATTTTTATTTATTTTGTTTTCAGGAAAATTATATTTTGAATCACCAATAACTGGAAATCCAATTGAAAATAATTGCTTTCTAATCTGATGTTTTCTGCCTGTTATTGGATTTAAAATAAGCAAAGTAGAATTGATATTTTTATCTAAAACTTTATAATTAGTGATAGCTCGTTCAGATATTTTTCTATCCTTATCATAACGAATTAAATCACCATCAAATAAACCTTTGGCTTTTTCCATTTCACCATGACAAATACATAAATAAAATTTATGAATTTTTCTAATTCTAAATAATGAAGTAAATAGTTGGGCGTACTTTCTATTTTTAGCAATAATAAGAATACCCGATGTTTCTTTATCAGTTCTATGAACAATAAAAGGTTTGTAATTTAGAAAAATCTTATTTTCAGCAATTAAATCAACTAAATTTTTTTTAATCTTACTTCCACCCTGAACTGCTAAACCATAAGGTTTATTGATTACACAAAAATTTTCATTATCCTCTACTATAAAAGAATTACTATCTCTGATATCTCTTTTGCTAGGTACATATTTTTTTTTCTTAATTAAATGGTAACTAAGAGTTGGATTAAAATTATTTAAGTAAATCTTATCATCTATTTTAAGTTTATATGAACTTTTAACTTTTAATTTATTAACTGTAATATTTTTATTTCTTAAACTTCTTTGTATAAGACCTTGTGGAACTTGACAGATATTTCTTTTAATCCATCTATCAATTCTTGAATTAACGAAATCTTTTTTTACTAGAAAAATCTTATCCATTTAAATAAATTAATTGGATTTTTTATTTTAAATAATAAAAAATTATTTTTTTGTTTCTTTAGTTTTTTCAGGAGTAGTTTCTGATTTGTTTTCTTTATCTTTTTTCTTTACATCTACTTTTTTTGCATTTATATCACGATCAACTAATTCAATTATTGCCAAAGGCGCTCTATCACCATATCTAAATCCAGCTTTAATTATTCTTGAATAACCACCATTTCTACTTAAATATCTTTTTGATAAAACATTAATAACTTTTCTACTATTTAATTTATCCTGAAGCTTTGAGAATAAGTTTTTTTTATTTGCTAAACTGTCTTTCTTGCCTAAAGTAATAACTTTATCTATTTGTGGTTTTAACACTTTTGCTTTAGGCAATGTTGTAGTTATTTGTTCATATTTTATTAATGAATTTAGCATATTTTTAATTAAACTTTTTCTATGCTCTGAAGTTCTATTTAATTTCCTATGATGTAGTCCATGTCTCATTTTAGTTTAAATGTTTTCCTCTAATTTTTGTGACATTTCAGCAATATTTTCAGGAGGCCAGTTAGGAACTTCCATGCCCAAATATAGAGACATACCGTCTAGTACTTCTTTTATTTCATTAAGTGATTTTCTTCCAAAATTAGGGGTTCTTAACATTTCACTTTCTGTTTTTTGAACTAAATCCCCAATATAAATTATATTATCATTTTTTAAACAATTCATAGATCGAACTGATAGCTCTAGTTCATCGACTTTTTTGAGTAAGTTTTTATTAAATTCTGGCTCAACTGGTTTTTGTTGAGGTATAACTTCTTTTGGTTCTTCGAAATTAATAAACATTGACAGTTGATCTTGAAAAATTCTTGCTGAATATGCTAGAGCATCATCAGCAGCTATAGATCCATTAGTTTCAATTTCTAACGTTAATTTATCATAGTCTAAGGCCTTACCTTCTCGAGCTGTACTAACTGAATAAGATACTTTTTTTACAGGACTAAACAAAGAGTCTATTGCGATAAATCCTAATGGTGGATCTTTTATTTTATTTAAATTTGCTGGAACATATCCCTTTCCTGAATTAACTGTTAATTCCATATAAAATTTTGTTCCTTCATCAAGATTACAAATTGTGAAATCTGGGTTCAAAATTTCAATATCGGGATTCTTTAATATTTTATTTGCTTTTATTTCACCTGGCCCTGAGGCGTCTAAAATTAATTTTTTTGGCCCCTCAGAATGAGATTTTAACGCTAGTGATTTAACATTTAAAACTATATCAGTTACATCTTCTCTAACACCTTTGATTGATGAAAATTCATGCAACACTCCGTCTATTTGTATAGCGGTTACCGCGGAACCTCTTATAGATGAAAGCATTATTCTTCTTAAGGAATTTCCAATTGTCAAACCATAACCTTTTTCTAAAGGCTCAGCTGTAATTGTAGCTATTGATTTATCGTCATGAGTTTTAACATCTACTTTCGACGGTTTAATCAATGCTTTCCAATTTTTATCATTTGCTACATTTTCTATTTTTTCCATTTATACTCTCCTTCTTTTTGGTGGTCTTGATCCATTATGTGCTAATGGAGTTGTATCTTTAATTGAGGTTATTTTGAAACCCTTTGCTTGCAATGCTCTCAAAGCCGTTTNTCTACCAGAGCCTGGGCCTTTAACTTCAACAGATAATATTTTCATTCCATGTTCTAAAGCTTTTGTTCCCACTTCATCTGCTGCAATTTGGGCAGCATATGGAGTTGATTTTCTAGATCCCTTAAATCCCTTCTTTCCAGCAGAAGACCACGCAACTACATTGCCATGAACATCTGCAATTGAAATAATAGTATTGTTAAATGTTGACTTTACATAAGCAATTCCAGTTGTAACTTGTTTTTTAATTTTTTTTTTTTTAGAAAAACTAGACTTTTTCTTTTCTATAATACTAGAGTCTTTTGTATCAAGCTTTTTTGTATTAATTTTTATTGAATCTTCTTTTTTTTTATCTTCCATATATTATTTTTTCAATGGAGTTATTTTTTTTCCAGCTATCGCTATTGCTTTACCTTTTCTGGTTCGAGCATTACAGCGAGTACGTTGTCCTCTAACTGGAAGTTTTTTTTTATGTCTTGATCCTCTATATGTAGCCAAGTCAACCAATCTTTTTATATTTAATGAAGTTTCTCTTCTTAATTCACCTTCCACGTCGATGTTTTTATCAATATATTCTCTGATTTTTAAAATTTCATCATCAGTAAGTTGATTTACTCTTTTGCTAGATGGAATATTTAAGTTTTTGCAAATTTCTTGAGAGTTTTTATTTCCAATCCCATAAATATAAGTTAAACCAACACGAACTATTTTATTTTGAGGGATATTGATACCTGCTATACGAGCCATAAATTAATGATGTTAGATTTTTTCAAGGAAACTTATATAAAAAGTAAACATAATGTCAATCTCTTATATCTTGCAAAATTCCCTGTATTTTAGCGTAAATTTCATCAATTTTTTGATTCCCATCAATCTCAAGGAGAAGTCCCTTTTTATTGTAATAATCTAGTATAGGCTTTGTTTTTTCAACATAAGTTTCGTATCTATTGAGAATAGTCTTAGAGTTATCATCAGTCCTTTTTTCTAGATATTTCTTTTCACACTTATGGTTTTTTGAATTTGGTGGGTTAAGATAAACATTAAATATTCCAAAACACCTAGTGCAAATAACTCTTCCATTTACTCTTTTTGAAACAATATCTTTGTCAACGTATAAGTTAAACACAATTGAAACTTTCTGATTAAATTCTTTTAACGATTTTTCTAAACTATAAACTTGCGATATAGTTCTTGGATATCCATCAAAGATTAGTCTATTAAAATTCTTAGGATCTGAAATAATTTTTCTAATCAATGTGTTGACCACATCATCAGATGCAAGATTACCGCTGTTTATTATCGATTCAATTTTTTTACCTAAGTCTGTTTGAGTTTTAATTTCACTTCTTAATAAATCTCCAGTAGACACTTGCTTCAAATCAAAATTATTAATTATATTATTCGATTGAGTGCCCTTTCCCGCACCTGGAGGGCCGAAAATTATTAGATTCATTAATTTCCAAATTTGGCTTTTTTAATTAAAGTTTGATACTGGCTGCTCATTAGTCTCGTTTGAACTTGAGTTACCGTATCCATTGCAACAATTACAACAATCAATATCGATGTACCGCCTAAATAAAACGGAATTGGATATTTAGCTATTAGAAATTCTGGCATCAAACATACTAAAGCTAAATATAAAGCGCCAATTGTTGTTAGTTTGGTTAAGATATTATCTATATATAAAGCAGTACTTTCCCCGGGTCTAATTCCCGGTATATAGCCACCATACTTTCTTAAATTTTCAGCAGTTTCATATGGATTAAAAACTATCGAAGTATAAAAAAAGGTAAAAAATATGATTCCAGATCCATACAAAACCATATAGAGAGGTTTACCCTGTGAAAAAAGAGCAGATATATTTAAAAATATTTCATTTTGCGAAAAAGTAAAATTTGAAAATGTAATTGGTAACAACAATAAAGCAGAGGCAAATATTGCAGGTATTACTCCAGCAGAATTAATTTTTAAAGGCAAATGGGATGATTCTCCTCCATACATTTTGCTTCCCATTTGTCTCCTTGGATAATTAATCAATATTTTTCTTAAAGCTCTTTCCATAAAAACAATAAAAATAATTGTAAAAATCAATAATAGGAATATAGCAATTATCATTATTGAAGAAATAGCACCTGTTCTACCTAGTTCAAAAGTTGTTACAAGAGCCCTTGGAATCTCTGCTACAATACCAGAAAATATAATTAAAGAAATTCCATTACCAATTCCTCTTTGAGTAATTTGTTCGCCTAACCACATTAAAAACATAGTGCTAGCTACTATCGTTATTACTGTGCTAATTCTAAAAAACATTCCAGGATTAATTACCAAATTTTCTGCTGACTCTAATCCAACAGACAACCCGTAACCTTGAACAGTAGCCAATAAAACTGTTCCATATCTGGTAATTTGAGTAATTTTTTTTCTTCCTATTTCACCTTGGTTTTTGAGATTTTTGAAATAATCGGAAACTCCTGTTAATAGTTGAACAATAATAGAAGACGAAATATATGGCATAATTCCCAGTGCAAAAAGAGCCATACGCGCAATAGCCCCTCCAGCAAATACATTGAACATCCCTAGTAGACCCCTTTGGTTAGAGCTCATAAGTTCCTGTAATGATTGTGGGTCTATACCGGGAATTGGTATAAATGTACCTAGTCTATAAATTGATAAAATTATAATAGTAAAAAGTATACGGTTCTTTAGGTCCTTAGTTTGAGAAAGAGCATCGACCATTAATAATATCTTTTTTTAAATTTATTTTGTTGTTAATTTTATTGAACTACCATTTTTTTCAATTTTTTCTTTTGCGGATTTTGAAATAAAATCGACTTCAAGGTTAATTTTGTCTTTAATATCACCATTACCCAATAATTTTATTTTATTTATTTTATTCTTTAAAATCTTATTTTTTTTAAGTTCATTTAAATTAATAAGAATTTTAGTGTTTAATTTTCCTTTAGAAATAAATTCTTGTAATTGTTGAAGATTTATTATTGCAATATTTTTTTTTTTAATTGGGTTAAAACCCCTCTTAGGAAGCCTTCTATATAAAGGCATTTGGCCACCTTCAAAACTTTTTATTGCTACCCCTGATCGAGCTTTCTGACCTTTATGTCCTCGACCTGATGTTTTACCCTTTCCAGATCCTATACCTCTACCCAGTCTAATTTTTTTAGTCTTAACTTTATAATTTAATGAATTCAGATACATTTATATTTTATTCTCAATTATTTAAGATTTTTTTTTACCACGTAAAGAAAAAATATCTTTTGGTGAAAGTTGATTCAATAACCCCTTCCTGCAAGCTCTAACTACATTATGAGAATTTGATGAACCTAATGATTTAGCCACAATGTCTTTTATTCCTGTAACCTCACATACTGCTCTAATTGCTCCGCTTGCTATAATTCCTGTTCCCTTGGGAGCCGATCTTAAAATCACTTTTCCAGACCCTTCTTTTGCCACAACGTCATGATGTAACGTTCTTCCTTCTTTAAGTGGAATATGAGTTAATCTTCTTTTAGCTAATTCTGTGGCTTTTTTAATTGCATCCGTAACCTGCTTCGCTTTAGCATGAGCAACCCCCAATTTTCCAGATTGGTTCCCAGCCACTACAAGTGCTGAAAATGCGAATCTTCTCCCTCCTTTAACTACTTTTGTAATACGATTTATATAAATTAGTTTTTCTTTTAAATCATCTTTTTGCATTTGTTAAAACTCCAAACCATTTTTTCTTAAAGCATCTGTTAATAATTTAACTCTTCCATGATACTTGTAGTGACCTCTGTCAAAATATACTTTGGTTATATTTTTTATATTTGCTCTTTTTGCAAGTGCTTCACCAACAAATAATGACAAATCCGATTTTCTTGTTTTAGCAATTTTCTTAATATCTTTTTCTACTGAAGATGCATTAACTATAGTTTTGTTATTTATATCATCTATTATTTGAGCAGAAATATTTTTGGAAGATCTACTCACGGTTAATCTTAATCTATTATTTGTATTAGATTTTTTTAATTTATTTCTTATTCTAAATTTTTTTTTTGCTATTTTATCTAGTTTCATTTTTTATTTCTTTTTACCTTCTTTGCGTAACACATACTCTCCTTTTTCTTTAATTCCCTTTCCTTTATATGGTTCGGAAGGTCGAAATGATTTTATTTTTGACGCAACCGTACCAACCAACTGCTTATCTAAACCGTTGATTTTAATTATTGATTGTTTTTCTACGCTAATTTTTACATCTTTTGGAATCTCAAAATTGGTATCATGACTATAACCAAGTTGTAAGTTCAAACTATTGCCTTTTATAGCAGCTTTGTAACCAACACCAGTTATTTCTAAAATTTTCTCAAAACCCTTATTAACTCCAATAACAGTATTATTTAAAAAAGTCCGATTCGTACCCCACATTTTTTTAATATCATCATTTTTTATTTTAGGTTTAATGGATAATTCATTGTTTTTACTAACGTTTACTTCAAAGAGTTTTGTATCTAGATTAATTTTCTTGCTACCTAATGGTCCCTTTATATCAATGCTGCCACCATTAATTGACAAATTGACTTCTTTTGGAATTAAAATTTTTTTTTTACCAATTTTTGACATTAAAATACCTTACAAATAATTTCACCACCGAGTTTAGCTTTTTTTGCTTCTGTATCGGTCATTACTCCTTTGGGAGTAGAAATAATTGCTATACCTAAACCATTTTTTATTTTTGGAATACTTTGAGCGCTTGAATAAAATCTTCTTCCTGGTCTAGAAATTCTTTCAATATTATTTATCACTGGTGAACCCGAATTATATTTTAAATTAATTGAAAATTTTGATTTTTTTTCATTAGTTTGATCCAGTGAATAATTCAAAATAAAACCTTCTCTTTTAAGTATTTCTAAAATTTTACCTTTAAATGATGAAGCGGGCATTTCAATTTTAACATATGATCTCATTTGACCATTCCGAATTCTTGCTATCATATCACCTATAGGATCTGTAAAACTCATATATTCCTTTCTTTCTTACCAACTTGACTTTATCATTCCAGGTACTTTTCCCTCTAAAGATAGTTTCCTCAAAGTTATTCTTGAAACTTTTAATTTTCTATAAACTCCATGAGATCTTCCGGTAATTTCACATCTGTTTTTAACTCTAATTTTAGATGAATTTCTTGGCAATTTTGACAATTTCATTTGAGCTTTAAATCTTTCTTCCAAACTTACCTTCTTGTTCATAATTATTTCTTTTAATTTTCTTCTTTTATTTGCAAATTTCAAATTCAATGCAATTCTTTTTTTATTTCTATTTACTGAACTTTTTTTTGCCATATTTTTTTTAAAATCAATTTTTATTTTCTTTGCTAAAAGGAAAGTTAAATTCCTTTAATAAAGCCAAATTATGATCCTTATTTGTACTATGAGTTACAATTGTAATATTAAAACCACGTATTTTTTCAACTTTATCAAAATTTACTTCTGGAAAAACAACATGTTCTTTAATTCCAAGTGTATAATTACCAAATTTGTCAAAACTTCGTGAACTTAAACCTCTAAAATCTTTTATTCTTGGAAGAGCAATATTAACGAGTCTATCAATAAATTCGTACATTTTGTTTTTTCTTAAAGTTACTTTTAAACCAGCATCTGTGTCTTTTCTAGTTTTAAAGTTTGATATAGATTTTTTAAATTTCGTAACAACCGGTTTTTGTCCAGTTATCATAGCGATATCGTCTGAATAAGATTTCAAAATTTTTTTATCATTTCCATCTGTGCCCAATCCCATATTAATAACAACTTTTTTAAATTTTGGGCTCATCAATTTATTCTTTAAGGAAAGCTTTTTTGTCAAATCAGTTTGTATTTTAGAATTATATAACTCTTTTAATCTTGGATTCATTTTTTATTAATTTTTTTTTTTATTTCATTTTTGTCTTTTTTATTCTCCACTCTCTTTAAATTTGATAAATGAATAAAATTTTCTTTAGAAATAATTCCTCCTTTTTTTTCTTTTGTTGCTTTTAAATGTTTTTTAACAATATTTATGCCTTTAACTTTTGCTTTATTTAATCTATTTATTACTTCAATAATTTCTCCTGACTTATTTTTATCTTTACCTGTTAGCACTTTTACCAAATTACCTTTTTTTAAATTCATAAATTATAAAACCTCTGGTGCTAATGAAATTATTTTCATTTGACCTTTGGATCTCAGTTCTCTCGTTACTGGACCAAAAATTCGTGTTCCCAATGGTTCACCCTTTTCATCGGTTAACACTGCTGCATTATTGTCAAATTTTACTTTTGATCCGTCGTTTCTAAAAACACCTTGTTTGGTTCTTACTATTACAGCTTTGTGTACTGAGCCTTTCTTTACTTTTCCCCTTGGAATAGCTTCCTTGATGCTAACTACAATTGTGTCCCCAATCGAAGCATATCTTCTCTTTGAGCCACCTAAAACCTTGATGCATTCAATTCTTTTTGCTCCCGTGTTATCTGCCACAGATAATTCTGTTTGAACTTGAATCATTTAATTTCCTCTAATACTTTGAATTGTTTATTTTTAGAATAAGGTTTTGATTCTTCAATACGTACAGTATCGCCAATTTTAAATTTATTTTTTTCATCGTGGGCATGGTATTTTTTTTTATTTGTAATAATTTTTTTTAAAAAAGGATGTTGATATTTTCTCTCTACCAATACAACTATAGTTTTTTTATTTTTATCACTAATCACTTTTCCTTTTAATATTTTCTTTGGCATATTATTTTTTATTAATTAATGTACTAATTCTTGCTATTGTTTTTTTTGTCTCTTTAAACTTTGATGGATTTGTTAACTGTCCATTAGTTTTTCTAAACCTTAAGTTAAATAAATCTTTTTTAAATTTATCAAGATTCTTATGTAATTGATCTTTTGTAAGTTTATTTATTTCTTTAAGTTTCATAAATTATCTTTTTATAAATTTTGTTTTAATTGGAAGTTTTGCTGACGCTTTATATAAAGCCACTTTCGCAACTGATTCTGTTACTCCATCAACTTCAAACAAAATTCTACCGGGCTTTACTCTACAAACCCAAAATTCTGGAGCTCCTTTTCCTTTGCCCATACGCACTTCCGTGGGCTTTTTTGACACAGGAATATTAGAAAATATTCTTGTCCATACTTTTCCAGTTCTTTTCATATATCTTGTTAATGCCACTCTCGCTGCTTCAATTTGATTTGAGATAATTCTATCTGGTTGTAGGGCTTTTATTCCATATTCACCAAAATTAAGCTTGTCACACCTGGAGGCTTTTCCATGAATTCGTCCTTTATGTGCTTTTCTATATTTTGTTCTTGCTGGTTGCATCATAATTAAATTTTATTAGTCTCTTGACTGAATTCCTTTCGAAATATTTTTCCTTTATATATCCAAACCTTGACTCCTATCATTCCATAAGTAGTTAAAGCTTCCGATTCAGCATAATCAACATCCGCTCTTAAAGTATGCAAAGGAATGCTTCCCTCGCTTACCCATTCGGTTCGGGCAATTTCATTCCCAGCTAATCTTCCGCTTACACAAACCTTTATTCCTTTGGCACCCAGTCTTAGTGCGGACTGTAATGCTCTTTTCATAGCTCTTCTGTAAGAAATTCTTTTTACTAACTGTTGAGCTATATTTTCAGCAACCAAATAACTATTTAGTTCAGGTTTTTTAACTTCTTTAATGTTTAAGGTAATCTCGTGACTGCTTAATTTGGACAATTTTTTTTTAATTTTTTCTATATCACTTCCCTTTTTTCCAATAACAAAACCTGGTCTAGAAGTATAAATAGTTACAAAACATTTTTTTGCTGATCTTTCGATCATAACTTTAGATATTCCTGAGTTTACTACATTTTTTTTTATATATTCTCTAATTTTGAAGTCTTCAATTAGATTTGTTCCAAATTGCTTTTTTTTTGCAAACCAAACAGAGTCCCATCCCCTATTCACACCTAATCTAAAACCGATAGGATTAACTTTTTGGCCCATGATCCTCCAGCTTTCTAAGTTTGTCTGATAATATAATTGTCACATTGCTATAAGGTTTTTTTATAGGGCTTGCTCTTCCTTTTGCCCTAGGTCTAAATCTTTTCATTACGATTGATTTGCCACAATATGCTTCTTTTACAAATAATTTATCAATATCATATTGAAAATTATTTTCTGCATTGGCTACAGCCGAGTGTATAGTTTTTTTTATTTCTTTACATATCCTTTGATTAGCAAACGTTAGATCTCGTAAAGCGTGGTCAACTTTTTTTCCAACTATACCGTTCAAAATTAACCCTATCTTCCTTGTGCTACTCCTAACATTTTTGTTGACTGATTTAACTAAATTTTCTTTATTTATTACTTGTTTATTTTTTTTCATTTAAATTTTTCTTAGCTACTGATTGTTGATCTGCTACTTGTTTAGCTTTTTTATCTGCTGGAGTATGACCAGAAAATTGCCTGGTTGGTGAAAACTCGCCAAGTTTATGTCCAACCATATCTTCAGAAATGGTAATTGATATAAATTTTTTTCCATTATGTATCAAAAAGCTTGATCCTACAAATTCAGGAATTATTGTGGACTTTCTTGACCAAGTTTTAATTGGTTTCA
>AZYC01000010.1 GCA_000513075.1 alpha proteobacterium SCGC AAA288-G21
AATTTTTTCCATAGCTAGTATTATGAAAATCAAAATACCAAATATTCTAACAATAGGTCGTATTATTATTGTACCTTTCTTCGTAATTTCCTTTTAAGCTTGAAGAACATACAGAGAGATTATTTTATTCAGCCAGCAGAATGGAGATCAAGATTCCTTACAGTCAAAAAGAAATCAACCAAGCCTGCAAAGAAATAGTATTAGTGCAAAAAGTGAAAAATGGATATGTAAGACCACTTGTATGGAGAGGTAGTGAAATGATGGCTATTTCTGCTCAAAAAAATACAATTCATGTAGCTATTGCAACTTGGGAGTGGGGATCATATTTTGATCCAGAGCTTAAATTAAAAGGTATAAAATTAAATATTTCTTCTTGGAGAAGGCCAAATCCAAATTCCGTACCTTGGGATACCAAATCATCAGGTTTATATATGATATGTACACTTTCCAAACACGAAGCTGAAAGCAAAGGTTTTGCCGATTCTCTTATGTTAGATCATGAAGATAATATCGCAGAATCAACTGGTGCAAATATTTTTTTCAAAAATGATAATAATGAAATTCATACACCTGTGCCCGATTCTTTTTTAGATGGAATAACAAGAAGATGTGTAATTGATATAGCAAAATTAAAGGGAATAAAAATAATTGAAAGAAAAATTAAACCTGATGAAATGTCCAGTTTTTCAGGGTGTTTTTTAACAGGAACGGCAGCAGAAGTTACTCCAGTGTCTCAAATTGACAAATACAAATTTAACGTCTGTAATGTCATAAAAGATCTTTCTAAAAGTTATCAAGCTTTAGTTCAAAAGAAGACTGCAGCTTAATTTTTTTCATCTTCTGAAATAACATGTTCAATGCCCTTACGAACATAATCATAACCTGTATACAAAGTTAAAAATGCAGATAGCCATAGAAGAATTATTCCCACAGTCTGGGCATTATAATCTTCGAAATTTATAATTTTATTTCCAGTTTCACCAGTTAACAAAATTGCAATTGAAAGCATTTGTATAAAGGTTTTACCCTTTGCCAAGCTAGATACCGGAATTCTAATTTGCACATCTGCAAGGAATTCTCTTAATCCAGAAATTAAAATTTCCCTGGTTAGAATAATAATAGCGGCAATTACTTCATAATTTTGAATAGTCCCGTTCATAACAAGTAAAATTAATGCAGCCGATACAATTATCTTATCCGCAATCGGATCTAATAATTCTCCTAATTTCGATTCCTCTTTGTATAACCTTGCTAACAATCCATCTAAGAAATCGGTAAAGCTTGCTAATATAAATAATAAAAAAGGGATTATTTCACCGTAAAAACCTGGAAGAAAAAAGGAAATTACGAAGAAAGGTACAATAATAATACGACCTATTGTTAGAATATTTGGTATTTTGATTTTCATAATACTAGCTATGGAAAAAATTATGTATTTTTTTTGCGATAGATAGTTTTATTCCATCAATAGATTTTAATTCATCTAAACTAGCTGATTCAACTGCTCTTGCAGAACCAAAATGATTCAATAAAGTTTTTTTTCTTATTTTTCCAATTCCACCAATTTGATCAAGCAAAGATTTTCTCATTCCTTTTATCCTTTTATCTCTGTGAGCACTTATGGCAAATCTGTGTGCTTCGTCTCGCAATCTTTGTAAAAAGAATAAGATAGGATCATTTCTACCAAATTTAAAAGTTTTATTTTCAAAGAAAAATGTTTCATTTCCAGCGTTTCTAAATTTTCCTTTTGCTATAGCAATGATGGGAATATCATATAATCCAAGCTCATTGATTGTTTTTCTTGCAACTGAATATTGTCCTTTGCCCCCATCAATTAAAACAAGATCAGGTAAGGACAGGGTATTTTTTGTATCTTTGATAACTTTAGAAAATCTTCTAAATAAAACTTCTTTTAACATTGCATAATCATCATTTTTTATGTTTTCTGATTTTATATTAAATTTTCGGTATCTTTTTTTAATAAATCCCTCTGAACCAAAGGTAATTAAGGCTCCAACACTGTTACTTCCTTGAATATGACTATTATCATAAACTTCAATCAAGTTTATGTTTGATTTTAAAGAAAAATTATTAGAGAGTTTTTCAAACAAATTTCTATTGCTTTCAGTTTCATAAACCTTTCTTGTCAGTGCTTCTTTGGCATTTTTTTCTGCCATAGTTGAAATTTTAAGCTCATTACCTTTTCTTGCTATTTTGATTGATATAGGTTTATTTTCTTTAAGCTTTAAAGTTTTCTCAATTAATTTTTGATCACTAATTTCTTTATTAAGAACTATTAATTTGGGTACACTCTTATTTTCATAAAATTGCATTATAAATGAAGAAAGTATCTTGGATAAATCTTCATCAGGATCGTGTTTTGGAAAAAATGACCGGTTACCCCAATTTTGTTTAGATCTAAAAAAAAATACTTGAACACAACTTTTGCCTGACTTTTTATATGCCGCAATTACATCTGCTTCAGACAAATTGGTTTCATTTACGTTTTGAGAGGATTGAATTTGAGTTAAAGCTTTTATTCTATCTCTCAGGACAGCGGCTTTTTCATAATTAAGTTCATTGCTAGCTGATTCCATTTGTTTTGATAAATCTTTCTGTATATTTCTGGTTTTTCCTGAAAGAAATTTAATACTGTTATCTACTAGTTTTTTATAAGATTTAGGATCTACATATTCCACACAAGGAGCGGAACATCTTTTAATTTGATATAATATACAAGGTCTTTGTCTGTTTTTAAAAATACTATCATCACAAACTCTGAGTAAAAAATTTTTTTGGAGCATTTTGATGGTCCAGTTTGCTGAGCCTACTGAAGCAAAGGGGCCAAAATAGTGTCCCTCTCGTATTTTTTTCCCTCTATACTTTGTCAGTTGAGGCCATTTTTCGTTTTTACTTATAAAAATATAGGGAAAGGATTTATCATCTCTAAGTAAAATATTAAATTTTGGTTTGTGTTTTTTAATTAAGTTTGCTTCTAATAATAGTGCTTCACTTTCGTTAGATGTTGTTGTGATTTCAATATTTTTCATTTGAGATAGCATTCTTTCAGTTCTTATTGGGAGATTTTTTTCGGAAATATAATTTTTTAATCTGTTAGGTAAATTTTTGGCTTTACCAACGTATAAGATTTCATTTTTTTTTCCCAACATCATATAGACACCAGGATTCTTGGAAATTAGAGTAATTTTTTTTCTTATTAAATCTTTTCCTTTATTGAAACTAAACATTAATACGTTTTTTTTTTATTTCAATTCCCACCGAAGCAGTTCCTTTAATAGCATTCAGTTTTTCAATTTTTAATCTAATTTTGTCAATTCTTTTGTCTTTGAACAACTCATTAAAGATATCATCCGCAAGACTTTCAAGAAAATTATAATGTTTACTTTTAGTTAAGTATTTAATTATTTTTGTAATTTTTTCGTAATTAAATATTGACTTTATATCTTTGTCATTTAGATGTTCTGGATTTACATGGTCAAGTTCAATGTTAAATTTAACATCTTGTTTATTAATTTTTTCATGGCGGCGATAGCCAATCAAAATATTTAATAGAAAATCTGTAATAATTATTTTTCTTTTACAAGAAAATTTTGAATTTTCCTTTTTATCAAAAGCTAATAATTTAAATTTCTTTTTAGTCATTCTTTTGTTCCAATAATATCAGGTGTTTTCCAATTTAAATTTTGTCCACTATCTATAGCAATTACTTGTCCAGTAATCGATTTATTTGTAATCAAAAATTTGATTGCAGAACATATTTCTTTCGTATCCACACTTTTCTTCAATAGTGTAGAAAGATATTGTTTTTTAAAGTGTTTCAATGATTGTCTTTTATTTTTTATTGTGGGTCCAGGCGCAATACCATTTACCCTTATATTTGGAGCCAAACTCATTGCAGAGGTTTTAGTCAAAGTATAAAGTCCAGTCTTACTTAAAGTATAAGATAAAAAAAAAGGCGTTAGTTTAAAAACCCTTTGGTCAATTATATTAATTATATTTGCTTTAACATTTTTGGGGACTAGTTTTGAAAACTGTTTAATTAAAATTACTGGAGCTCTCAAGTTAATATTTAAATGTTTGTTCCATCTTTTAATTGAAAAATTTTTAACGCTATCATTCTCAAACAAAGAAGCATTATTAATTAAACAATTGACACCTTTCATCTTTACATTTGCAAAATTAATTATTTTGTTTAGTTCAGATATTTTGTTTAAATCAGCCTTGATTAAAAAGATTTTTGAACCTTTTCTTTCTAAAATATTTCTTAATTGTTTAGCCTTTTTTTTTGATTTATTGTAATGGATTGTAATTTGATTTTTGCCATTAGCTAAATCCTCAGCTATTGCTGCCCCAATTCTCGTAGCACCCCCGGTAATGATTATTTTCTGAGTTTCCATTTCTTTTTTACATACAATCAAAATCTTAGTAATTATAAAGGTTTAGACTACTTCTTTCTTTGAATAAATTTAGATAAGTCTCTGACAATAAATCAGAAAGAATGCCTTTTTTCTAAATCAGCATACTTTCCTTCATCAATTATTTTTCCGTTGTCCATTAAATATATTTTGTCACACCTTGATACAGATTTATGGCGATGAGTAATTATAATTAAGGTTATATTTTCTGCAGTATTATAAATTTCTTCCATTATTTTTCTTTCATTAATTGTATCTAAAGAACTTGTTGCTTCATCCAGAATTAGTATTTTGGGATCATGGTATAGTGCCCTTGCAATCCCAATCCTTTGTTTTTGTCCTCCTGAAACTCTAATTCCACGATTGCCAATAACAGTGTTTTCTTTTTTTTCAAGAGAACTTACAAAATCTTTTAATCTGGATAATTCCATGCTTTTTAAAATTACTTCTTGGTTGATATCATTTGTATTTAAGCCAAAGGCAATATTACTTTTTATCGTATCGTCCAATAAGTATATATCCTGTGGTACGTACCCTATCAATTTTTGCCAAGGTTCTAAATTTTCATTTAGATTTAAACCGTCCACAAATATATTGCCTTTGGTAGGTTTTATAAGACCTAAAATTAGATCGATTAAAGTACTTTTTCCAGCGCCCGATTTTCCAATAATACCTACTTTTTGTCCCTGTCTAATTTCCAAACAAATATTTTGAAGTATTTTTGCATTGGAATTTTCGTGTGAAAAAAATACATTTTCAAATTTTATCCGATCTTTGAAAAAATATTTTATGTGACTTTTTTCCTCAATTAAATTCTTATTTCTAATTTTATCTTCAGTTGGAACGCTTGTCATTTCTTTTGAAATAAGTTTAAATGAAGCCACAGAAAATCTTCTAGTGGATAATGAAGAAACAATTAAATTAAACGCAGGTATTAATCTAATAGCACAAACTGCAAGCAGGGAAATTATTGGTAAAATCTGCTCATTTGAAAGATTTATTAGTACAAATATTATTGCTATTATTGAAACAGCAAATACAGCAATAAACTCTAAAAAGAGACGTGGTATAACAGCTAAAAAGTATGTAAAGAATCCATGTCTTTCCATTTCCTCTACTTGACTCTTGAATAAATTAGTCAAGTAATTTTCTCTGTTTAAAACTTTAGTTTCTTTTATCGACCCATAAGTATGCTCCAAAGTTCTAAGCTGATCCCCTTGCAATAATTGAACTCGCTCGCCTCTAGAAATTAATGCTTGTCTAGTAAAAAACATAAATATTCCAGATATTAAAGTTAAAATCGTAAATACTGAAACAGACACCATTGGCTCGTTTAAAAATAATAAGATGAAAATAACAATTAATATTAAGCTTTCTCTTGTAATGGTTAATGTGCTCATAATAGTACTAAGGCCACCACCCACGCTTTGAACTATATTTCTAATTAAAACAGAGGGATTGTTTTTTAAATGAAAACTATAGGGTGCATTAATATAATTTTTAAAAAGTTTGTTTGTGATGTCTTCTTTTAATTTTTTCATTACTTTTCCTTGAAAAAATAAAAACAATGACAAATAAATATTTTTAATCAAAAAAATAAACATTAATAATATTCCACCAAAAACAGTTATGTACTCTTGCTCTAAACTTTTTATGTAATCATTTGCAAAAAAACTTGGAAATTTATTTATCAAAACATCAATATCGATAATTATCATGATAAACATAGGAATAGAACCTAATCCGACCATCTCTATAATAGCCGCAATAAACATGCCTACCAAAAGCATGATTAAATATTTTATGTGTTTTCTAGAACAAATATTTTTTAAATCTTGTATCATTATATATTTAATCTTTAAATAATCGATTGAGACATTGCGAAATAACTTAGTTTTATCTAATCCAATTCTGGTTTTCTCTAAGAAATTTAGCTCCAAACCGTGCTTTTATTTTTCCGTGTAGGGGTTTTTTATAATTTAATCTTTTTATCCTATCTTCAAAAATTGACCAAAATCTTTTCTGAAGCAATAAATCCTCTTTTGTATCTTTCCAACGTCCATTTAATCTTTCATCCATTTCAATTACAAGATCTTTTATTTCTTCTGGACTATTTTCTTCCAATTCAACGTCGTTTAATTCATATACATCCGTACTTTTAGCGACCGCAACATTTGAAGAAAAAATTTCGGAAACTGTAAGCTCTCTTTTATTTTTTTTATGTTTATGGTGCTTTGTAATTATTAAATTATTTTCATTATTGCCGACGAGATATCCTAGGGGCATAAATATATATGCAATTGGCCTTCGAAAAATATGAGAGACTCCATCAATTCCTGCGGCTGTAGAAAGGCAAAAACTACATTTTGCAGCCAGGTAAATATCCATAAAAGCACTCCTCATATGCGAATTGGCATAATCAATTATTTTGGGATCAGAAGATTTTAATGGTTTTAAAACTTTAACCCCCATTCTAAATACATAATAACCTCTTTTTGCAAGTTCTTCTGCGGCTAAAACGTATCTATCAATATCTCCATCTCTAAAATTATGATAACTCCAATCTCTTAAATTATATTCTTTGTACCTATCTAAGTAAACTGAATCTCTTACATTCAAACATACAAACTTTGCATTATGTGGTATCCCAAATTTTTTCAAAATTTCCTTACCTTTAAGTTCTTCTTCTTTATTAAAACCTATGTGTGATTGGAATTTTTTAAACAAATTATGTACATCACGATCATCTTCATTATTTAGTAATTTAAATTCATGAACATTCCCAGCTGATATAAACTTATTGAAAAAACGGTTCACCATAAGTAAAGGAATTATTAGCCATCTAGGTAATATTATTAAACTGCGTCGCCACATTTTTTCTAACTGTTTATTACAAACATATTTTCTTAAATAAAAAACATCTACGAACTTTTGCGATGGACAGTAAATTCCCGCATCACGTTGACAACAATAGAGCTCTATATTATTGGAAAAATGACCAATTCTACTTGAACTTAGCTCTTGCCATCTTATTAAAAACCAAGGATTTATTAAACGAATTAAAATGACTGCTGGAATTGATATTAAATAGATAGGTAACTGAAATATTAAAAATATAAGAGATCTAAATTTTTTTAGTATTACAAAAAAACCTCCTCTTTTTATTTGCTGAATATGTTCATCAAAAGATTGTAAGATATTCATAGGATTAAAAAATAATATATACTTCGAGTTAGATAATTTTCAAATTTGGCAATGGTATAATAAATTTTCCACCATTTTTTTTAAATTTATTATTTTTTTTTAAAATTCTATCAGCATATCGCCAAGCAAAAATAAAAATATAATCTGGTTTATCACTATATATTTTTTTTGGTGAACAAATTTTAATCCTATATCCCGGGCTATACAAATTTTCCCTAATTGGATTATCATCAATTATAGAATCTATATAATTATTCATTTTAAAAAAATGAAGAATTGTCGTGGCTCCAGCTGCAGCACCATAGCCAAAAATTTTATATTTATTTTTTTTTAAATTTTTTAAAAAACTAATAACATTTCTTTTATAAATCTCATATTTTATATTAATTTTTTTTAATTTATTAAAATTGTGGAAACCTAATATCTTTTCTTTTTGTAAAAGATTTTTTACAACAATATTTTCACTATACAATTTTACACTATCGATTTTTTTCGAATATATTCGAATCGACCCTCCTTTTATTTTACTTTTTTTAATTTTAATTATTTTTAAATTATTTTTTTTCAACATGTATGACAATGATTTAAGGCTAAAATAATATAAATGTTCTGAATTAATCATGTCAATGTACTTATTTTTTATAATATCTGGACCATAAATGGTTTCAAAAATAAAATAACCATTATCATTCAGTAAAAAAGATATTCCTTTAAAAAAACTATTTATATTTGGAATGTTGGCTAAAACGTTGTTGGCGGTTATTAATTCACAAGAATGTTTTTTTTTTAATTTTTTTGCTAACCTGTAATTAAAAAAATCATTTATTAGTTCAATATTTTGTTTTTTGCAATCAGAAACTATATTATTTGCTGGATCAATGCCTACTACTTTGAAACCTTTTTTTTTAAAAAATGACAAAAATGTTCCATCATTGCATCCTATATCAATGATTTTATTTTTTTTTTTAATATTTAATAACTTATAAACATTTTTTGCATATTCATGAAAATGTTCCGATAATCCAACCGAATGCTTTGTTTTATATAAATAATTTATATATATTTTTTTTGAGGCCACGATGTCATTTAATTGAATCAATTTGCAGTAATTACAAAAAAATAAATCCAAACTGTAATTAATAATTTTTTTCTTTAAATCTTTTTTTTTTAAGTATTCATCGCAAGGCGGGCTTTTGCCTACGTTGATTACTTTTAAAAGGCTTTTGTTATAACAAGATTTGCAATAATATTTTTTCAATTTAATTAAGACCTTTTATTTTTAAAATATTATTATCTGGCCTCCAAGCTGTACAACCATTGCATAGTTTGTGATTAGATCTTTTCCCATTCAGATGCATCTCTCGCATTTTCTCAACTTTATCGTCATTCCAAATTTCTTTAATTGTTTTACTATTTAAATTTCCTAGTGAATTTTCACTTCCCTGTATTGTATCAACAGAACACATTCCTACAGAGCCATCGACATGAATACAAAAATTTGACCATAAAGTTGAACAAGGTATGTCATTTATATTAATATCCTCAATTAATTTTTGATCATCTATAACCTTTCCCCAATTGTGTGCTTTATGTATTGCGATATCATCATTTGTATTTAATTTTTTTTCCCAATAATCACGAAAATATTTTTCCTCTCCAAGATTATTTTTTAAGCTAATCATCTGCAATCTAATTTTTAACTTAGGATTTAATTTGTTTCTTATTTTTATAAAATCTAATGTATTTTTAAGAACATCATCAAAATTTAATCTTACGCGGATTGACTCGAAAATTTCTTTTTTCATTGAGTCTATCGTAATATATATTTCATCTAAGTTTGCTTCGATTAATTCCTGAGACCTTTTTGGATACAAAATACTTGCGTTCGTAGCTATATTTGTTGTCTTAACTCCAATATTTTTCAGGTCCTTAATTTTAAGATGCAGTTTTTTATCAATTAACGGTTCACAATCATAATAAATTTGAACTTTTTCAACATAATCAACATTTTCTGAAATTTCATCTAAAATTTTTTTGAACAAACTATCTGCCATAAGTTGTGTTCTCTTCTTATCAAAATCTATACCACACATAATACAGCGGGCATTACAAGTATTTACTGGTTCAATTAAAAAATATTTAGGAAACTTTTTTAATTCATTTAAAGAAGTATTATATTTTTTTTCTAAATATTTTTTACCGTAAGTCATTTTTTAAATTTCTTATAACTTGAATATTAGTATCCCATCCATTAGGTAATTTTTTAAAAAAATTATTAAATTCTTTTTTATAATGTAAAGATCCATCTTTTGCAGATTGTTTCTTTCTCTCCACATTATTTTTTTTAATGTATGTCCAATTTTGAAAGAAAAGTTCTAACATATTTTCACGCAATTTATAATAGGTGGTTCTTAGTGTATCATTATTTTCAAAAAAAACTTCATTCTGACAAGCTATGTCTCCTGTGTCGATACCTTTGTCGACGTAATGAATTGAATTACCCTTTGGTGTATCATAATAAATGCTCCAAAAATTAGAGTGATAACCTTTATTCCAAGGTAAAATTGATGGATGTAAATTAATAATATTTCCTTTTAAATTTCTAATAACTTCTTCCCTTATTAAAAATTCATATCTATCACTAACTATAAATTCAGTTTTTAATTTATTTACAAAAGAAATATTTATTTTATCATAAAATATTTCAACTTGATCACCACATTTTCTCATAAATTCTGGCAAAAGATTCAAATTTTCAGCTTTAGGATTTGTAAGATATAAAATTTTCACGTTTTATTTATTGTAAATATTAAATTCATGTACTGCTTGAATATTCAATAGACGCTAACACATAATATTTTAGAATGATATTTATTTTACTTCATTACATATTAATTTTTTTAAAGATTGAAATTATAGTATTGTAAACTTTTTTCATTTCATTCTGGGAAACAGGGGGATGTATATTTAATTGTAACAATTCTTTGTTAATTAATCTTTCAGCTACAGGATATTTTTCATTTTTATAACTTATGTGTTTTTTTCTTTTATTTGAATAAATTTTCCAATTCCAAGGGTATCCTCTTGCAGGTTCAATTTTAGAATTAAAATGAGGATGTAAATGTAGTGGTGTATATGTTTTTGAAATAGGAATTCCCCGTTTATTCATTAGTTTGACAAATTTATTTATAGTAATTTTTTTTGTAGAAAAATTACATTCTAGTATTAATTTATAATAAGAACTAATTGAATTTTTATTGGGCAGTCTAACTTTAATGTAATTAAATCCCTTAAAAAGTTTATCAAGAAATAGTGCGTTTTTGTGTCTCAATGCATTGTCAAAATCTAATTTTTTTAACCTTCCCCGTACAATTGCAGCAGCAAATTCAGACAATCTGTAATTATAACTTAATTCTTTTTCTCCAAATGATCTTAGCCTATATATTTTTTTTGCTATTGTTCGATTATTTGTTAATACAATCCCACCATCACCAGCTGGTAAAACTTTCCTTTGATTTAAACTGAAAACACTTATTAATCCAAAAGAGCCAATTTTTTTACCATTTATAGACGCACCATGAGAATGTGAAGCATCTTCAATAATAGGAATATTGTACTTCCGCGATATGGAAATTAATGAAGATAAATCAGAAGGGTAACCGAACAAAGTCGTTACAATTATGGCTTTAGTTCTTTTGGTTATTTTTTTTTCAGCTTCAGACGCAGATATTAATAAGGTTGTTTCATCAATATCAGCAAAAATTGGAACAGCATTTTGCATCAGCACACATGATGCAGTAGAAATAAATGAATAAACGCTGACAATTACTTCATCTCCAACCCCTATATTAAGCGCGGTAACAGCGAGATGTAGACCCTGTGTAGCATTTCCTACTCCAAGAGCATATTTGGCTCCTATATATTTTTTAAATTCTTTTTCAAATTCTTTTACTTCACCAGGAAAAAGTTTTTTATCGTTACCCCATGCCACCAAGTTGTTTGACTTTATAACTCTATTAACGGCTAACCTATCTTCTTTGTTAAAGACTGGCCATTTAGGCCAAGATTTTTTTTTAGCAATTTTCATTTATTCAAAATATATAAATTCATAATCACCGGTATATCCAAAATGATCAAATATCCATAACCATCCAGTTTTATTAAAGTTTATCAAAATAATTTTTAATAGCTATAAAGGGTTTAATTCTAAAGATTCATTAAATTTATTCATTTCTGGATATTTAGAATCAAAAACTTTTTCATAAAAAAGCTTATGCTCCTTTATTTTCTGATTAGGTAACCATTTTAAACTGTAAAAATGCTTTAAACAAAGAATTTGGGCAAATCTCAAAACTTTACTGTGTTTTAAACTTTCAAATTTCTTATGCTTTTTGTATGTATTTCCAAGTAACCATAAGGCAATGTCACTTGCATTATTAGAAAATAAAAAAGCTATCATTTTAATTATCTTATTGGGGTCTTTTTCTTTTAGAAATTTAATGGGGTCTTTTATCCATATTGCGTCTGTATTTTGCAACATTCCATATTTCTGATTGGAAGATATAAATTTTGAAAAACAATCACCTTTTCCATTATATTCTATATTCAACAATTTAAACCCTTGTTTATTTAAAATCTTGTTTAAATCACCAAAATTTCCACCGTATAATTTTTTTTTTTTAGTTTGTTTATCGTGAAAAGTATCTACAAAACTTACTTCTGAACGTAAAGCTAACAAAGAAGAAAATAAATTGCCTGGATGTTTTAATATGTCCAATTCACTGCCTTCTACATCCATTTTAATAAAATCAATTTTATATTTAATTTTCTTTAAAAAATTTTTTAAGGTTTCAAATTTCACCTTTCTTTTAGCTATTAACTTTTCCTGATATTTCCTTTGACCCCAAAACAAAGGAGAATTTTTTGTTCTCTTAAAAAAACCACTCATTGCTGGGTTTTTAAGAATTCTTAAACTTTTGTATCCATTGGTATCACCAATTGCCTGGTTATATATTTTAATGTTATGAAAACTTTTATACCTTTTTTTTAATCTTTCGGCTTCAAAATTGTCTGCCTCAACCAGCAACATTATATTTTCACCACTAAAATTTTTCCAGGAAGGGTGAATTCCGTAGCGTGCACCTATATCGAGAACAATTGTATGATAATTATTTTTTGTCACCATTTTAAAGTGATTCCGTTGTAATTTAAAAACTTTCCACTGTCTTTAACTTTTAAATTTTGAATTAAATTAAATATTTTTTTACTTGCATAACTAATGGACAAATTTGCATTTTTGCCACCGCTTCTAGTTCTAACCCAGCCCGGATGAATTGCAACGATTGAATAATCTGTATCACTAAAATCATATGCTATATTTTTTACAGCTACATTTAATGCGGCCTTAGAAATTCTGTATATTAAATCTCCACCTTTCTTGTTATGTTTCAATTTACCCCTATTATATATTGAACCAGCTAGACTTGAAAAAAAAATCATCTTTGCTTTTGTATTTAAAAGTTTTTTTTTCATCATGTACTCAAGTATTTTAATATGGGAAAAGCAATTGATACTCAACATTTTAGCAAATTCCACAATACTTAAATTATTCCACATGCAATATTTTTTTCTAATTCTTATTGAACTCGCATCTACTGCTGCAACAAAAAGAGCTACGTCAAACTTAATTTTTTTCAATTTTTTTATAAACACTATGAATTTTTTTTGATTATTTAATTCTAATTTTAAAAAACAAATATTTTTTGATGTAAAACCTTTGGGTTTTAATCTAGAATAAGTTGCAAAAACTTGGTCGCCATTGTTCAAATATAATCTTGCAAGTCTATTTCCAATTCCTTGATAACTACCTATTATAAGAACTTTATTTCCTGATTTCATATTATTTTAAATAAATTCATAGTTTGTTCTGTATTATAATTTTATTCAAAATATATGAATTCGTAGTCACCCGTATATCCAAATTTTTTATAAATCCATATCCAATCTTCATGGCTGAAGAAAGATTGGCAAGTCAAAGCCCAACATTGTAAATTGAACAATTCTTGTTCGTTTTTATAACTTTCAACCATAATATATCCTTGCTTGCCAACTCTGGTAATTTCTTTAAGTGCATTTGAAATTTGTTTTAAAGTTAAATTGTGTAATGTGCCTAACGATATAACTAAATCAAAATTATTATTTGCATATGGAAAATTATTTTCAGCTTTGCTGACGGTTAATAAATGTTTGATCTCTTTTTTTGAATTATCTATCGCATACTGAGATGTATCAAATCCAGCTATTTTTAAATTAGGCTCGATTTTCAACATTTCATAAAGTAAAAAACCTTTGCCACAACCCACATCCAATACCTTGGATCCTGACTTTAAATCATAGGTACTGATCAAGTTTTTAGCAACTTCCTTCCATCTATCTGGAATATATTTATAACCACCATATCCAAACTTTCTCTCGCCATCCCAGTATTCTTTTCCATAATTTTTTGCAATTTTAGAACAATTTACTTTTTCATTTATCATCCTTTCGATGTAATTGCGTTTAGTTTGTTGGTGCAAAGGGTTGACAAAATTTCTAAGAATACCCATAAAATTAATACTTATTTAAACAATACGGTAGTGTTTTTTTAATAAGCCAAATATTTTCTATTTTTTGCATGTCACTGAGTTTTGATACTTTTAAATTTTCTAAAGCGAAGTAAAAAAATTTTTTCTTCTTTAAAATTTTCTTTAATATTTTATTTCTATTATTATTTTCTTCAGGAAGTTGGAAGACACTATATGCAACTATACCATCTAAATTTTTTAGTTCATTCATTAGTTGGTAAAGGATTTTGTAACAATTTGACATTGCATATTCACTAGCGCTTAAGTTATAAAATAATTCTTCCTTTTTACAAAATTCTCTTATTAGAAGGTTTTGTACATTTTGGGGTACTCTTTCATTTAAAAAAGGCCTGCTAAATATATATCCTCTTATTTTTTTCATCTCATTTTTGGTAATTTATACTTCAAGCCTAACTCGGAAGCAGCACGCAAAGTAATAGGTTCAAAAAATTCTCCTATTTTTTTATCTCCATATGGACTAAAAATATTTTTAAATCTACAATTTAAAGACCATCTAGTTTCTAACTCTTTGTTAATCCTATTTCCATGAGGCAATGATTGGTTAAAAATTAATACTTGACCATAGTTAATCTTTATCCATTTAATGTTTTTTTTAATAAGTTGAAAAACTTTTTCACTATCTTGATAATTTTTTTTTGAAATTTTTTTATTAAATTGATTAATTAAATTTGCAGGCAGTATATACATTGACTTAGTTTTGTAACAATTTACTAAAGGAAGCCACACAACTACTTCAAACGGAGAATCGCCAGACCAAACATCTGAATGTACGGCTAACAATGAGCTTTCATCACCTGGCAATTGAATACTTAAATTTATTTTTTTTTGCATTACTAACTCATTTCCAGCAATAGCCTCTAGATAGGGTTTGGTAGCTTTATAATAATAATACTTACAATTTTCATCTTTATTAATTTCATCAATAACTTTTAGTCTGAATTCATTAATTTTATTTTTTTTAATCTTTTTGTGAATAAAATTTAAAACTCTTAGATCACTGGTACTTTTTTCAAATTTGTAATTTTTTTTAATTAATTTAATAAATTTTGATTGAATAAAATCCAAAGATAATTTATCTGCAACATTTCTAATTATGTAACCATTTCTCTTAAATTCATTCGAGATTTTTATGTCTTCCGAGGATAAAAAACTTGATTTCATGAATTTTTTATTAAAGATAGCATTTTTTTATATAATACTCGTTGATTAAGATCATTTTTATTCAATAATGAATTTTGATCTCCATAATCGTCAGCAAACTTATCCTTCAAACCTATTCTTGAAATTTTATGCGTATGTTCTTTGAGGTTATCACTGCAAAATTCTAGTATACTGCTTCCAAAACCTCCCGATAAAACATTTTCCTCAACTGTAATAATTTTTTTTACTTTTTTTATCCATTTCAAAAGTGCTCTAGTATCAAGTGGTTTAATAGAAGGAAAATGAATTACACCACATTTTATATTATTTTCATTATCTAGTTTTTTCGCAGCATTCAAAGCCATTTGAGTTGCTATGCCAGTTGTCAAAAATAAATATTTTTGTGGTTTTTTAATCATCACGGATTTGCCAATTACGAATTTTCTATTCTTTTTTGTTATTATTTGATCACCTCCTCTTGCTAGTCTGATATAAATGGGGTGGGGCCATTTCAATGTTGCAGACATTAAATTTTTCATCTCAAATGCATCACATGGAACCAAAATTGTCATGTTTGGTATAGTTCTTAAAATTGAAATATCTTCAATAGCTTGATGTGTGGGTCCCAAAGGAGCATAAACTAAACCTCCTCCATTACCTATAAGTTTTACGGGCAAATCATGTAAACACAAATCTATAACCAATTGTTCAAAACACCTTCTTGTTAAAAAAGTAGCTATGGTATTTATGTAGGGTAAATATCCCTCTATCGCTAAACCAGCGGCCATACCAACAATTGATTGTTCCGAAACACCTTCCATGATGAATCTTTCTGGAATATTTTCTTTAAATTCTTTTAAAACGCCTGGCCCAAGATCAGATCCAATAAATATAACTTTCTTATTTCTCTTAGCCAATTTATAAACAGATTCTAAACAAGTTTTTCTCATTACAAAATTACTGTAAGCAATAATTTAACTCTTTAATTTCTTTTTCGGTAAGGTTATTTTTATGATGCCAATTTGGATTATTTTCTGCAAAATAGAATCCCTTTCCTTTTATTGTATGACAAATAGTTATAGAAGGTTTGTTAATTTTTTTTTTATTAAATTGGGTTATATTTCTTCTTAAGTGCGATATGTCATGACCATTAATTTCAGAAACATCAAAACCAAAACTTTTCCATTTGTCACATAATGGCTCAAGATTAACTACATCTTTGATAAATCCATATGACTGAATTTTATTATAATCAATAAAGATTTTTAAATTTGATAAATTATGTTTTGATGCATATAAAGCAGCTTCCCAAATTGAACCTTCGTTTATTTCTCCGTCTCCAACTATTACATATATTTTGTGTTTCTTTTTTTTTAATTTTGCAGCTAATGACATGCCTACTGCAATTGGTAAACCATGCCCAAGGGCTCCCGTTGATATCTCAACACCTGGAACTTTTTGTTCTGGATGTCCACCAAAAATTGAGCCGATCCTACTTGTTCTGTTTAATAATTTTTTTGAAAAAAAACCTTTATCTGCTAGGATAGAATATAAGGCCAAACAGCCATGGCCTTTGCTTAAGATTAACCTGTCTCTATTTTCTTTCCTTGGATTTTTAGGATCAATGTTAATAAAATCATCATATAATACCCTAAGTATTTCAACTAAGGACATTGCCGATCCCATATGTCCTCGCCCTCCTCCAACGAGAGCTTGAACAATCAGTTGTCTAAGATATTTGGACCGACTATCTAATTTTATTTTTAAAGCTTTTTTATTTAGAAGTTTATTCATCCTCTTTAATATTAATAAAAATTATTTATTAAATTTGCTACGTATTTTATGTCTTTTTCCTTAATAAATTCATGAACAGGTAATGACATAGTTGTATTTGCCATTTTCTCAGCAATTGGAAAGTCACCACGTTTATATTTTAAATATTTTGCCGCAGGTTGAAGATGTATTGGTATGGGATAATGAACTTTTGCGTCTACGCCGTTTTTAATTAAATATTGCTGCAATTGATCACGTTTTTTTACATTAATATGATATAAATGATAAACTTCTTTTAAGTGCCGAAATCTTTTTACTGTTTTTACATTAGGATTGTTTCTAAATACTTTATCAAATAAGAGAGCGTTTTTTATTCTTTTTTTTGTAATATTACTCAGTTTATTTTTTAATTTATAATTAGCTACAACAGCTTGTATGGTATCCAACCTTGAGTTATACCCGAAAATTTTACTGTTGTTTCTGTCAATCAAACCGTGATTTCTTAGTAAATATAATTTATCAGCAAGTTTTTTGTTATTAGTAGCCACAAAACCTCCATCTCCCCAAATATTTAAATTTTTCAGTGGATGCATGCTGTATGTGCAGACATCACCAAAACTAACTAATTGCTTATTTTTAAATCTCGAATCTATTGTTTGGGAAGCGTCTTGGATAATTTTAAGATTATATTTTTTTGCAATTATTTTGATTTTGTCTAGCTCGCAAGGTCTTCCAGCCCAATGAACAGGCATTATGGCTTTTGTTTTTTTTGTAATTGCAGACTTAATTTTTTTTACATCAATATTATAATCCTCATTTATGTCAACAAATACGGGTTTAGCACCAGCAGTTATAATTGACCCAACAGTTGAAATGAAAGTGTATGGGACAGTAATGACCTCATCATCTTTGCCAATATTCAAAGCTTTTAAACTAAGGAAAAGTGCATCTGTTCCGTTTCCAACACTTATTACAAATTTTGCTCCGGTTCTTTTAGCAAATTTTTTTTCAAATTCATTAACTTTTTGACCAAGTGTATAATCTCCCCTTTTTACAACTTTTTCTATTTCTTTAAATATTTTTGAATAATCAGCAAATTGTTCAAAAAGGTAATTATGATTAATTTTTAGTTTTGTAGTTTTTTTATATTGTTTGGGTAAGTAATTTTTCATAATTTTATTGTTAAATCCTTCATTTTTAATAAATTAAAATTTTGTTTTAAATATGAATATTTATATTTCATTTTAGATTAGTTTAATTGATTGCATCCGTTTAATATTGAAATATTTTTCATTATGCAAAGAATCGGGTAATAGTTTTTTTTCAAAAGCTTTTTTTAAGTCGAATATAGCATCCTCTATTTTATATTTAGCTTTAAAACCTAAAATATTTCCAATTTTTTCTGAGGATATATGATAAGAGCGATCATCGTCGCTCTTAACATTTACAATTTTAACATCAGGTCCTATAATTTTTTTAACTAAAAGTCCTATAGAATTAACCGATTGGTTATCATAACCAACATTAAAAATTTCTCCTGCAATAAGATTCTTGGGTGATTCTAACATGCAAACATAAGCATTTATCATATCAAAAATATGTATATTGGGTCTTAATTGATGGCCGCCAAATATTTTGATTTCTCTATTGTTAAATGCAAAATTTGTTAAAATATTTACAACGAGATCAAGTCTTTGCCTTGGAGAATAACCACAAACAGTAGCAGGCCTTATTATGGAAGTTGTAAAATTATCTGATTGATAGCGTAGTAAAATTTTTTCGCAATCCACTTTATAGCGAGAATAATCAGTCAAAGGTTCTAGACTCATTTTTTCATCTACTTTTTTTTCATTTTTTATTCCATAAACACTAGAAGAGGAAGCATAAATAAATAATTTTACACTACAAGATTTAGAAATTTCAACGAGGGGTGCAAAAGAATCCAGATTAATTGATTTGCCTAAAGTTGGGTTTAATTCAAAACTTGGATCATTTGAAATACAAGCTAGATGAATTACACATTGATGTCCTGGAATAACTTTTTTTAGTAATTCCTGGTTTCTTATATCTCCTCTAATAATTTTTAAATTTTCATGTTTAGGAAGAACCTTTTCCCCATAAATCATTAAATCAAAGACAGTTACCCCATAACCCTTTTTAAGAAGTAGCAGTACCAATGAAGAACCCACATAACCCGCTCCTCCTGTAACAAATATATTTTTCATATATTATTTAAGAATATGATTAAAATATTTCAAAAGCTTTGTTTTTTTTATTGGAACTTTATTAGACATTTCACCAACAGATAGTGCCCCAGCTAAAGAGCCCAAAAATAATGAGATTATATTTTTAAACTCTGACTTTATCAAAATAGACATAATAGATAACATCGAATCTCCTGCGCCAACTTTATCGACAACTTTTGAAGCAAAAGCAGGGCAATAAAAATATTTTTTATCTTTTGAACTATATAATATGGCACCATTGCTTCCTCTAGTAATTACCAAGTTGTTAATTCCAATCATTTTTGTTAGTTTTTTTATCAGTATCTCTAATTTTTCATTTTTATCCCTTAATTCCTGTCTTAACTCTGTTTCGTTAATAACAACACAATCCACGTCTTTGTATTTTTGAATAGAGTGATATCCAGAGTTTGAAGCGTTTACTTGAGCATTTAAAGCTAAAAATTTAGAATTCTTACACAATAATTTTGCTAATTTTTTCGTAATCAAACCATGTCCATAATCAGATACTATTACTACATCATGTTTTTTTATTTCCTCTAGTGTCATTTTTTCAAAAATAGACTCATCTTTTTTATTAAGTAATTCGTCATTCAACGTATAGACCCCTAGAATTTTGTTATTAGTAATGTGTTCTATATATCTTTTTTTGACTATAGTAGGTGATTTGGACTTGTACAAAAATCGAGGTTGAATCTTTTTTGCCAAAGATTTTTTTATATATTTTTCATATTCTTTTTTTTGTCCAAGCATACTTAATATTGTTACCTTCTTACAAAAATCTGATACATCTCTTGCGATTGCAAGCACTCCTCCAAGATATTTTTCTTCTTTAAAATCTCTTAGAACTAAATGTGGTTCTTTCGCCGACTTTCCTAACGTTTCACAAAAAACATAGTTGTCAATAATTGTTTCGCCTACTACTAAAACTTTAAGATCTTGTAATTTATTAATTTGTTTATTAAAATTATTTAAATTTATCTTTGATTTAATTTTATAAATGAATTTTTGTTGAAGTGAATTATATAAGCTTCCTGACTGGTTTAGAATAGAACTTGAACTATATATAGGATCTTCTGTAAATATTAGTTTGCCTCCATTTTTTTTCACGGCAAATCTTTCATTTTTAATTTGACCAGTAATATCTTCCTTAGAATTTTTATAATCTGGACCTTTGACATAATAATCTGGTTTAATTTTATTAATAATATCAACTGCATTTGTTGAATTATTTAAAATCACAAAATCTATTATTTCTATTGAAGAAAGACTCTCCATTCTCTGTTCAGAGTTAAAATATGGTCGATCAAATCCTTTTTGAATGAATTTATCTGGTGTTACAGATACAATTAAAATATCTCCATATTTTTTAGCAGACTCAAAATGTTTTAGGTGACCTATATGCAGCAAATCAAATACACCATGACAACAAACTATTTTTTTCCCTTTTCTTTTTATTGGTTTTAAGATTTTTTCAACATTTGAAAAATCAATTATTTTTTTTTTCATAAATTTTATTTTTTTAAATACTTAAACCAGTCTTTAGTTGCAATTTTAATTTTATCCTTAGTCCATATTGGTGCATTCTTCCAATAATTAATATTTTCTTTAATTATCTTAATTCCCTTTTCAATACTTATTTTTGGTGACCAATTTAAATATTTTTTTATTTTTTTTATATCAGCAAAAGTACAATCTGGCTCACCGGGTCTTTTTGGTATATATATTTTTTTTCCACCCAAGAGCTTTACAACACGATTAACCGAAACCGTTTCTCCACTTCCAACATTAAATATTTTACCCGACAAGTTAGATTTTGCTGCTTTTATTATTGCATCAACTGCATCGCTGACATAAGTAAAATCTCTTTTTTGATTTCCATCTCCAACGACCGTAAATGGTAATCCAGCTAATTTTTGACCTAAAAAAACACCAAACATTGCTCCGTAGGTTCCGTCAGTTCTTGATTTTGTTCCATAAAGATTAAAAAATCTTAAAGATATAGCTTTTAATTTATACACTTTGTGCCAGTGTATAACCAATTCTTCTCCAAGCCGTTTAGTTAAAGCATAAGGATACTGTGGATTTATTTCTGCCGTCTCTGGCGTTGGATATTTTTTAGGAATTCCATAACAAGAAGATGAAGCCGCATAAATAAATTTTTTTGGTTTACTTTTTCTACACGCCTGCAGCACATTTAAGGTGCCATTTACATTTGAATTAAAATAATTTTTTGGATTTTCTATACTAGGCACAATGTCAGCTAATGATGCTAAATGAAATACCCAATCAACATCATTAAAATTTTTTTTCCAGCTACCATCTTTTGAAATATCAGATTTAACAATTTTTACTTTGCGTTTAATTTTCTCTAAATTTGTCAATCTTCCTGTGCTGAAGTTATCAATTATTATAACTTTGTGATTTAACTTGACTAAATATTCAGCTAAATGACAACCTAAAAAAACCAGCACCACCAGTAATTATAGATTTCATTTAATTCTAATTTTTTTTCATATATGTTCAATTATTGAACAGACTATACTTTTAAAAATAACTTAATCAACCTTCATTTTATTAATCATCCTAAAATGCACATGGAATCTACAATAATACATTTAAGTGTTCAAAAATATAAACAGTTATTTTTACATAAAAAAGAGATTATTTTTCTTGAAAAACGAAAGTGTTGTATAGCTTGTAAAACCAAAAATGTTTCAATTCTTGAAAGGTTTGGGGTAGTTTCCTATGTTTAAATATTTTTTGGGTTTTGATTTTTTTATATTTTTTTTGTTCTGGTTCCAGGCATACCCATCGTAGATCTTCCCACGGGGTATAGCTTATTTTTAATACTATATTGCTTAATCTTTGGATTTAAATTTATTTCTAATTCTGTGGCTTCTAATTTCCTTATTTCATCTCTAATTTTCGCAGCTTCTTCGAATTCTAAATTTGCTGCCGCATCTTTCATTTTGGTATTTAAAATTTTTAAATGTTTTTTTAAATTTCCTCCAATATTTGTATTATCTCCTATTTTGACATAATCTTTTTCATAAACTGACTCCAAAATATCGTTAATATCCTTTTTAATAGAGGTTGCATTAATATTATTTTTCTTATTGTATTCTAGCTGTTTACTTCTTCTTCTATCCGTTTCTGTAATTGCTTTTTCAATGCTTTTGGTTTTATTATCTGCATAAAGAATTACTTTTCCTTCCTAATAAAATATTATTGGTAGCTGAGGCCTTTAGAAAAAAAATAAATATTAAAAAAATACAAAGACTATCAAAAATAGATAATTGGTTTTTAGAACAAATTAAGGAAATTGTAGATACAGAGAATGAGATTATTAAAATTGGTTTGCCTAAAAATTATATTGAATTTAATAGAATTAAATCAATAGGTTTTTCAGATAAAAAATTATCTGAATTAACAAAAATTTCTGAAATAATAGTTAGAAAAAAAAGAACTGCCCTTAAAGTGCTCCCTGTTTTTAAAAAAGTCGACACATGTGCTGCTGAATTTAAGTCTTTTACACCATATATGTATTCAACCTATCAAAGAAATTTTTCAATTAAATCCGAATGCGAGGCAGATCCATCTTCAAAAAGAAAAATAATAATTTTAGGAGGTGGACCAAATCGTATTGGTCAAGGAATAGAATTTGATTATTGTTGTTGCCAAGCAAGTTTTGCCCTTAAAGAAGTAGGTTTTGAAACAATTATGATTAATTGTAATCCTGAAACAGTTTCAACAGATTACGATACAAGTGATAGGCTTTATTTTGAGCCTCTTAAAGAAGAATACGTTAACAATATTATTAATAGAGAAAAAGAAAAAGGTAACTTACTTGGAATTATTGCGCAATTTGGTGGCCAAACACCTATTAAACTTGCTAAATTTTTACACAAAAATAAACTACCAATTCTTGGAACTCAGTTCTCCTCTATAGATTTAGCTGAAGATAGAGGAAGGTTTAAAAATCTTCTGGATAGATTAAAACTGAAACAAGCCGAAAGTGGAATTGCAAAATCTTATAATGAAGCAATCAAAATTTCTGAAAGAATTGGTCTACCTTTAGTTGTTCGACCATCATACGTTTTGGGTGGTAGAGCAATGGAAATAGTTCATAAAAAAAATCAACTAAAAAATTTTGTAGAAGAAGCTTTTAAAGCTGCAGAAAACAACCCAATATTAATCGATAAATTTATTAATAATGCAATGGAGGTTGATGTTGACGCCATTTCAGATGGAAATAAAGTATTTGTTGCTGGCATAATGCAACATATTGAGGAAGCTGGTATTCATTCGGGTGACTCGGCATGTTGTCTACCTCCGGTAGCTATTAAGAAAAAATTAATAGTCGAAATTAAAAAACAGACAAAAAAATTAGCATTAGCGCTAAAAGTAAAAGGTTTTATGAATGTACAGTTTGCAATCAAAAATGACGAAATTTATGTAATAGAAGTTAACCCAAGAGCTAGCAGAACTGTTCCATTTGTTTCAAAAGCTAAGGGAATTCCTTTAGCTAGAATTGCTTCGAGAGTAATGGTGGGTGAAAAACTATCGGAATTTAATTTAATAAATAAAAACAAGAATATGTTTGCCGTAAAAGAAGCTGTTTTTCCATTTAATAAATTTCCAAACGTTGACGTGTTGCTAGGCCCTGAAATGAAATCTACTGGAGAGGTAATGGGAATAGATAAAGATTTTGGTATTGCATATGCTAAAAGTCAAATTGCTGCTGGAAATTCATTACCAACAAGTGGGTTAGCATTTATTTCTTTACAAGATAAACATAAAAATGAAGGCACAAATTTAGCAAAAAAATTAGTTGAATTAAATTTTACATTGTGTGGAACCGAAGGTACTGCAAATGCAATAAGAAAAAATGGCATAAAATGTAAAAAAGTAAATAAAGTAAGTGGAGGATCCCCTCATATTGTTGACATACTTAATGCAAAAAAAATTGCCTTGGTAATCAATACTGGAGGTGGAAAGCGAGCTTATCGCGTTCAAGATTCAACTTCCTTAAGAAGAGCAACATTAATTAATAAAATTCCATATTGTACAAATATGTCTACTGCTTATGCTTGTTTAGAAGGTATTAAATCTCTTAAATCAAAAAAAATGAATGTTAAAGCAATACAAAATATCTTTCATTAATCAACTGGCCAGTCAGTTTTAAAAGTTACATAGTTGACCTGTAAACATCTTCTCTCTTTTTTGATTATTTTTTTTTCCATTCCGTGCCAAGTATTGGGTCCACTTGAAAAAAAATATCCGTAATTATCTTTGTATGATACCGTCTTCACTTTATTCATTTTTTTATCATAAAAATCCGTTCCCAAATCCTCCGATTCATTAAATGGATTCGCAAACAAAAGGCATGAAATCAGTTTTTCTTCGATATCGCAGTGCGGTTTCAGCCAAAATCCTTGTCGGTCACATATAACTTCGATTCTAACATATGAATTTGAAAGATCTTTTTTTATCAACTCACCAATATAGTGATAAGTTTCTTTCAATCTAAGTTCATCAATTAAACTTGTAAGATTTGGAAAATTTTTTGAATTATCTTTTTCAATAAAGCATCTAAATTTAAGTGCCTCTCCCCCGCTGGATATACCTTCTCTAAATTTTCCTTCTCCACCATCAATTGCTCGTGTTCCATCGTAACCAATTTTTAATTCTTTCAAATTTACGATATTTGCATCACATATTTCCTTAATAGACTTTTTGGTCAAAGGTTTGTTTAGTTCCCAGTGGTCAAATGGCATTTTATGAAATTTTGATCGTGTTTTTAAAGAATTTAAGAATTCCATAATTTAATTACTCAATTTAGAATGTATTATGGGTGCTATTCTTTCAGCCTCATTAAAATGTTTATATGACCAATTTTCAACTTTTTCTTCTAAATTTCTTGTAATTCCCATTTCTCTAAATAAATGAAAGAATCTTTCAAATCTATAATTATTCATTTTGGGTTGCATATGTGCGACAAATATAGGTTTACCAGATGCCGCTGCCTCAGAAATCATTGAAGTAGAATCACAAGTCACAACTATTTTGTTCGCCAAAGCAAGTGAAGCTAGATAAGCCTGCCTATCTACAGAATTAACAACATAACTATCTGAAGGAAATTCTTTGTTTGCTAAATCAATTATTCTTTTTGGTGTTCTCATTGAAGGAATAATAATTATTTTGTAACCAATAGATATAAAATTTGATCTAACTTTGTTAAATATTTTAGCCAATTCTTCATTGCTAAAATTATAATATTTATTTGGACCTCCTAATATTAGGGAAACAATTTTTTTGTTATTTATTTTATCAGATAAATAAGAATTTGCTTTTTCAATCTCATCTTTTGTAATGTAGTGAATTGCCCCTTTTGAATTTATAACATTTTCTCCTACCAAATTGTCATGCTCGGGAGCAACAATAAGATCAAAATTTTTGAAACTGACTTTTGGGTCTTGTATATGAATTGTAAAAATTTTATCATTTTTTTTCTTAAGGATGATAGATGGAACTACACTTTTCCTTCCACATGAAATGACTAAATCAAAAGTGTCATCATTGTTTATATAATTTTTATCTTTCAAAATTATTTTTGATATTGGAGTAAGTTTGGGTGGAATATAACTCCACATCAAGTTTAGTCTTACAATCTTGTGTTGAAATTCAGCTTTCAAAGCTTTGGCAAGACCTTCCACTTGACTAATCATACCATGGTATCCTTCTGTTAATAATAAAGCTTTTAATTTAGACATGTTTATTTATTTATATTTCAAAATTTAATTTATCCAAACACATTTGTTTTCATTGAAATGTAATTAAAAGGATATATACATTACCCTTGAAATCATGCGCATAGAAGAAGATATCAAGCTAGACTATTCTGACGTTCTTTTTAGACCAAAGAGAAGCACTCTGCAAAGCCGAAAAGAAGTTGAGCTCAGACGTACTTACAAATTCAAACATAGCAATAATGAATGGTCGGGTATACCTATTATGGCCGCTAATATGGATGGGGTTGGTGAACTAGAAGTTGGTAAAAGTCTAGCAAAATTTGAATTGATGACTTGTTTAACAAAACAACATGATATTAAAATTATTAAGCGTTGTTCATACATTAAATCAATTTACCCTCATTTGGCACTTAGCACAGGAACCAGTAGTGAAGATTTTAAAAAATTAAGTGAGATTTTAAAGGAATTTAGTTTTTTTCAATTTATATGCGTTGATATTGCTAATGGTTATTCTGATCATTTTAGCAAATTTATTCGATCAGTAAGAGACAAATATCCAACAAAAACAATAATTGCTGGAAATGTAGTAACAGCTGATATGACACAAGAATTAATATTAAGTGGAGCGGATATTGTTAAGGTAGGCATAGGTCCCGGCAGTGTATGTACTACTCGTATTCAAACAGGTGTTGGTTATCCTCAACTAAGTGCGGTTATTGAATGCGCAGATGCTGCGCATGGACTCGGCGCTCATATTATTGCTGATGGTGGATGTACTTGTCCCGGGGATGTAGCAAAAGCTTTTGGAGGAGGAGCTGATTTTGTTATGTTGGGAGGAATGTTAGCAGGTCATAACGAAGGTAATGGAAAAATCATAAAAAAAAATGGAACAAAATTTATTGAATTCTATGGATCAAGCTCAGATACAGCAAATGAAAAACACTATGGTGGTCTTGCAGATTACAAAAGTAGTGAGGGAAAAAATGTAAAATTAAAGTATCGAGGTAAAATTAAAGACACGATATTAAATATTTTAGGTGGTCTTAGAAGTAGTTGCACTTATGTGGGAGCTCCAACGCTAAAGCAACTGAGCAAATGCACAACTTTTGTAAGAGTCAACCAACAATATAACGATGCTTTTGGTCAAATCTGATTAATATCGAGATCTTACAATTTTTTTAAAAGTACCTAAATATGTTTTAAATATGAATCAAAGTGAAACGAAACATACTAAAGTATTAATTTTAGGATCTGGACCTGCTGGGTACACGGCCGCAGTTTATGCTGCAAGAGCCATGCTTAAGCCAGTTTTAGTTCATGGTGTTCAGCCCGGTGGACAAATGACAATTACTACAGATGTTGAAAATTATCCTGGATATGCTGAAGTAATTCAAGGTCCATGGTTAATGGATCAAATGAAAGAGCAAGCAAAAACGGTTGGTACCGAACTTATAGAAGACCATATAAAAAGTGTAGATCTATCAAAAAACCCCTTTAAAGCAATTGGAGATAGCGGAAAAATTTATACAGCGGATTCTCTTATAATTTCAACTGGTGCTCAAGCTAGGTGGTTAAATTTAAAATCTGAAGAAGAATATAAAGGTTTTGGAGTATCTGCTTGCGCAACATGTGATGGTTTCTTTTTCAAGCAAAAAGAAGTTGCGGTTGTGGGTGGTGGAAATTCTGCAGTAGAAGAAGCAATTTTTTTAACAAAATTTGCATCAAAGGTAAAATTAATTCATAGACGAGATAAATTAAGAGCCGAAAAGCTGCTTCAAACTAAATTAATGAATAATAAAAAAATTGAAATTATTTGGGATAGTGTAGTAGAGGACGTTTTGGGACAAAAAGACCCAAAAAATGTTATTGGAATTAAAATTAAAAATTTAAAAACAAATTCTGTATCTGATTTAAAAATTGATGGATTATTTATTGCAATTGGTCACGACCCAGCTACATCTCTTTTTAAGGGTCAATTAGATATGGACAAAGATGGATACATAACCACCAAACCTGACTCAACGGCTACAAAGATTCCGGGTGTTTTTGCTGCTGGTGATGTTAAAGATAAAATATTTAGACAAGCCGTTACTGCCGCAGGAATGGGTTGTATGTCGGCTCTAGAAGCAGAAAAGTTTCTGTCAGAAAAATTTAGCTAAGACTATTACAAAATTCTGATATTCTCTTTAGTGCATTTTTTAAATTTTGCATAGAAGTAGCATAAGATATTCTAAAATATCCTTCTAATCCAAATGCTGATCCTTGTACAACTGCCACACCATTATTTTCTAATAAGGACTCCACAAAATCAGAGTCAGTTTTTAATAACTTTCCCTTCTTATCTTTTTTGTTTAAACATTTTAAACAATTTGGAAAAACATAGAATGCACCTTCGGGATTTAAACAACTCAGGTCTTTTATTTCATTTAAACTTTTAACAACAAAATCTCTTCTCTTTTGAAATTCTTTTGATCTTTCCATAATAAAATTCTGTGGACCATTTAATGCTTCCACAGCGGCAGCCTGACTTATTGAAGATGGATTAGTGGTAGATTGAGATTGTATTTTAGCCATAGCCTTAATAATTTCTACAGATCCTGCTCCATACCCTATTCTCCAACCTGTCATTGCATAAGATTTGCTCACTCCATTCATAGTTAGTGTTCTGTATTTAAGTTCATTTATTTGAGCTATCGTGAAAAATTTAAATTTACCGTAAGTGATATGCTCATAAATATCATCACTTAAAATATAAACTTGTTTATTATCCATTAAAACTTTTGCTAAAGATCTTATTTCATTTTCCGAATAGCAAGAACCCGTTGGATTAGAGGGTGAGTTAAGAATTAACCATTTAGTTTTATTTGTAATGGAATTTTTTAATTTTTCAGGTGTAATTTTAAAATTTTCATTTTCTGAACATTTAATAATGATTGGATTTCCACCAGCTAGCAAAACAATATCAGGGTATGAAACCCAATAAGGAGCTGGAATAATAACTTCGTCACCTTGGTTAATTGTTGCCATCATCACATTATAAATGATTTGTTTTCCACCTGCTCCTACTGAAATCTCGTTTAATTCATAGCTAAGTTTATTTTCTCTCTTAAATTTTTCCACAATTGCATTTTTTAATTTGGGTGTTCCGTCCACTGTTGTATATTTAGTTTCACCCTGATTAATCGAATTAATTGCAGCTCGTTTAATATTTTCGGGAGTATCAAAATCTGGCTCACCTGCTCCTAAACCTATTATATCTTTGCCTGCAGCTTTTAATTCTCTCGCTTTTTGAGTAACCACCAAGGTAGGGGATGGTTTTATCATTTTTAAGCTATTGGAAACTATGCTCATTGAATTATATAATTTAGATTAATATTTATTATTAACATAGAATGCAAAATACCTGTCAAAATAAAATTACAGACATTCAAAGCAAAAAACTACCAATATTTAATAAACTCGAGGGTGGTAAAAAATTTAAAATTGAAAGCAATTTTAAACCAGCCGGAGATCAACCAACAGCTATTAGACAATTAGTCATAAATGCAAAAAAAGGAGAAAACGACCAAGTGCTTCTGGGAGTTACAGGATCCGGAAAAACATTTACGATGGCTAAGGTTATAGAAGAAACAAATAGACCTGCCTTGATTTTGGCTCCAAATAAAACTTTAGCAGCTCAGTTATATGGTGAAATGAAAAGTTTTTTTCCAAATAATGCTGTTGAATATTTTGTTTCATACTACGATTACTATACGCCAGAAGCATACGTTCCCAGATCAAATACATACATAGAAAAAGAGGCTTCCATTAACGAACAAATTGATCGAATGAGACACTCGGCCACACGATCTTTATTGGAGAGAGACGATGTTATCATTGTTGCAAGTGTCTCATGTATATATGGCTTGGGTTCTGTTGAGTCATATAGCAAGATGACTCTAACACTTAAAAAAAATCACAATCATAATAGGGAAGAAATTATAAAAACTTTTGTTAATTTGCAGTACAAAAGGAATGATCAAAACTTTTATAGAGGCGCCTTCAGAGTAAGGGGAGAAAATCTTGAAATTTTTCCATCACATTTAGAAGACAGAGCTTGGCGACTATCTTTATTTGGAGATAAGCTAAAAAAAATTGAAGAATTTGATCCACTAACCGGAGATAAAACTAATGAATTTAATTTAGTTAAAATCTATGCAAATAGTCACTACATAACTCCGAAACCCACTATTGATCAAGCGATCGTCGAGATAAAAAAAGAATTAGAACAAGTATTAATTAAACACCAAAAAGAAAATAAATTATTAGAAGCTCAAAGATTAAAAGAAAGAACCAAATTTGATCTTGAAATGATTGAGGCTACAGGTACTTGTGCAGGAATAGAAAATTACTCTAGATATTTATCTGGTAGAAAAGAAGGGGAACCGCCCCCAACTTTATTTGAGTATTTTCCAGATAATACTTTAATATTTGTTGATGAAAGTCACGTTACTGTTCCTCAATTAAATGGAATGTATAAAGGAGATCATTCTAGAAAAAAAACTTTGGCTGAATACGGATTTAGACTACCCTCTTGTATGGATAATAGACCTTTAAAATTTGAAGAATGGAATGGAATGAGAACGCAAACTGTTTATGTATCAGCAACTCCAGGCCCATGGGAATTAAAACAAACTTCAGGTAAATTTATTGATCAAATAATTAGACCTACTGGATTAATTGATCCTGATGTTGAAATTAGACCAGCAAAAAATCAAGTTGATGATCTAATGCATGAATGTAAAAATGTCATTGGAAAAAAATATAGAGTCCTTGTAACTACTTTAACTAAAAGAATGGCTGAAGATTTAACAGAATATCTTCACGAAAATGGTATTAAAGTTAGATATCTCCACTCAGATATAGATACACTTGAAAGAATTGAAATATTGAGAGATTTGAGAATGGGAGTTTTTGATGTATTGGTTGGAATTAATCTTTTAAGAGAAGGACTTGATATACCAGAGTGTGCACTCGTAGGAATTTTGGACGCTGACAAAGAAGGTTTTTTAAGATCTGGAACATCGCTAATACAAACAATTGGCAGAGCTGCAAGAAACTTGGAAGGAAAAGTAATTCTTTATGCAGATAATAAAACCAAAAGCATTGAAAAAGCAATTACAGAAACGGATAGAAGAAGAAGTAAACAGCTAGAAT
>AZYC01000011.1:0-22500 GCA_000513075.1 alpha proteobacterium SCGC AAA288-G21
ATTCGAAAAATTAAACACAATAAACATAGGATTCGATCTTTTATTTATTGATGATAATTCTAGCGATGGTTCACGAGAAATAATTAAAAACTTAGTGAAAAATAATCAAAATATTAATTATATTTTTAGACCAAAAAAAATGGGTGTTGGTTCAGCTCACAAGGATGGTTTTATTTGGGCTTATAAAAAAAACTACAAAATAATTATCACGATGGATGCAGATGGAACACATAACCCAAATTATATAAAATTCTTGATAGAAGAATTAAAAAATTGTGACATTGTTATTACTAGTAGATTTTTAAAAAAAAATTCGTTAGAAAACTGGCCACTGCATAGAGCTTTTTTAACAAGGGCAAGGCATGTATTAATTTCTTTATTGTTATCAATTTCTTATGATGCTTCTGGAGCTTTCAGATGTATTAAATGTCAAAAAGTTACCTTATCCGATTTAATTTTAGCAAAAAATAATAGTTATGCGTATTTTTGGGAAAGTATTTTTATATTACATAAAAAAAAATATCATATAACAGAAATGCCCATTCATTTACCCTATAGAATTGTTGGTTCTTCAAAAATGACTGTAAAAGATGTTTTTATTTCTGTCTCTTATTTGATGATAGTATTCTTAAAAAAAATCTTGGGTAAATATAATTTTAAATAATTTAATGAACAGTTTAGTAAGCGTAATAATGCCATATTATGATAAAAAGGATTATTTTTTTGAATCTATAAATTCTGTATTAAATCAAACTTATACAAATCTTGAAATTATAATTATATATGATGATGAAAATAAAAATGATTTAGAACATATCAAAAATTGTATTAAGAATGACACAAGGGTCAAAATAATATTTAATGATAGTAATAAAGGTGTGTCATATTCAAGAAATAAAGCAATTTCAATAGCACAAGGTAAATACATTGCCTTTTTAGATTGCGATGATTATTGGGAGACTAACAAAATTGAGGAACAACTATATTTTATGTTAAACCATGGTTATGATTTTTCTCATACAACATATCAAATCATAAATTATGACAGGAAGATTGTCGGTAAAATTAGAGCTCAAGGAATAATAAGATATAAAGAATTGTTGAAGTCTTGCGACATAGGTTTATCTTCCGTAATTTTAAAACGCATACTATTAAATGATATGGAATTTCCAGAACTTAAAACCAAAGAAGACTATGTGTTATGGTTGGGTCTTGCTAAAAAATCGGTTAATTTAGCCGGCCTTGATAAATCATTAATGTTTTGGAGGCAAACTCCAAATTCATTATCAAGCCCAATATTACAAAAGTTAAAGGATGCATTCAGAGTTTATTATTTATATGAGAAAAAGAATTTTTTTTATTCAATTTTTTGTGTAATTAGATTATCTGTTTATGCACTGTTTAAAAAAATAAATTTATACTCACCAATTTTCTAAATTTCAAAAACAATGAAAGAACTTACTCTTGTAATTCCTGCAAAAGATGAAGCAGAGTGTTTACCAATAGTTTTAAAAGAACTGAAAAATTTTGATTGTAAAAAACTTGTCATTATTCCCAAAACCGATTTAAATACACAAAACGCTATAAAAAATTTAGATTGTAAAATTGTTATGCAAGACAATGATGGCTTTGGAAGAGCTTTAATACAAGGTATTAAAGAAACTGAAACAAAATTTTTATGTATATTTAATGCAGATGGTTCAATGGATCCCAAATATCTTAAAAATATGTTTAACGAGTTATCAAATAATTGTGATTTTGTATTTAACACTAGATATGAAAATGAAGGCGGCAGTGATGATGATACTTTTTTGACATACATCGGAAATAAAATAATTACGTTTACTTGCAATTTATTGTTCAGGCTAAATATTTCGGATGTATTATTTACTTATGTTATGGGAAAAACATTGGCTTTCAAATCTCTTGATCTTAAAAGAAAAGATTTTTGTTTTTGTATTGAGTTGCCAGTATTGGCTAAATTTAAAAAGTATAAATTTATTTCAAAACCCAGTTATGAAAGATCAAGACTATCGGGTAGAAAAAAACTCAATGAATTTAAAGATGGATTTTTAATGTTATTATGTATATTGAAAATGTTTATACTTAGAAAATGAAAAAAAAAGTTGCTTTAATAACTGGAATCACTGGCCAAGACGGATCATACTTGGCGGAATTGCTATTAAAAAAAAAATATAAAGTACATGGAGTAATTAGAAAATCTTCCTCTTTCAATACAAAAAGAATCGATCATCTTTATATTGATCCACACAATAGAACTAACTTTTTTTTATATTATGGAGACCTTACAGATAGTAACAGTATTTATAATTTGATAAATAATATCAAACCAAACGAAATCTATAATTTGGGAGCACAAAGTCATGTAGGAGTTTCTTTTGAAAATCCTGAATATACCGCCGAAGTCTCTGGCATTGGAACTCTAAGAGTTTTAGAAGCTATACGTTTTTTAAAAATGAAAAATATTAAGTTTTATCAGGCTAGTACATCAGAACTATTTGGGGAAAAATACAAACAAAAAACTTTTGATGAAAAATCAAAATTTCATCCTAAATCACCTTATGGCGTAGCTAAATTATATTCTTACTGGATAACTTCAGTTTATAGAGAAGCCTACGGCTTATTTGCCTGTAATGGAATTCTATTTAATCATGAAAGTCCAAGAAGAGGAGAGACATTTGTAACTAGAAAAATAACTAGATTTTTAACTCGGAAAAAACTTGGTTCAAATGAAATACTTTATTTGGGTAATTTAAATGCGAAGAGAGACTGGGGTCATGCTAAAGATTATGTAGAGATGCAATGGAAAATATTGCAACAAAAAAAACCTGAAGACTATGTTATTGCATCTGGAGAAACTCGTACAGTGCGTGAATTTATTAATACAGCGGGAAAATTATTGAACATGAAAATATATTGGACCGGAAAGGGTTTGAAGGAAATCGGATATATTAATGAAGATGGCAGAAAAAGAACAATTATCAAAATAGACAAAAAATATTTTAGACCAAATGAGGTTGATTATCTGAGGGGAAGCTCGAAAAAAGCTTATAAAAATTTGAATTTTAAACCAAAATATTCATTCGTTGATCTCGTTAGGGACATGATAGATGAAGATCTACTTTTGGCCCAAAAAGAGTTAAATAATAAATATTGATACATATAATGAATATAGTGGGAATTGTTATTACCCTTCTGTTTATTATAACAATATCAAATTTTGTATTTAAAAAGTTCAATATCCTGATTGATCGGACAAACATATCGAATCATAAAAGTTTTATTAATGGACATAAAACCACTCCTCTTTTGGGAGGTTTTGTTTTTTTTTTAACATTAGTTTTTTTTTTACCTGAAAATTATCAATATTTTACTATACTAATTTTTTTTATCTTTTTAACAGGGTTATTATCTGATCTAGATATTTTGCACTCTCCATTTTTAAGGATTATATTTCAGACAATCATAATTGTAGTATATCTATTTTTATTTGATAATTTTGTATCTTCAATAAGAGTAGATTTTTTTGACAATTTATTAAACATTTTTTTTGTTAAATTATTTTTTACTTCATTTTGTATATTAGTTTTAATTAATGGAACAAATTTTATTGACGGGGTTAATACTTCAGTTGTAGGTTATTTTATTTTAGTTGCCTCAAATATACTTTATTTAACAGAAGTTAAAAACTTAGATTTAGACATATTATTAGTTTCTACATGTCTAATTTGTTTGGTCGTTATATATATATTTAATTTTTTTGGAAAAATATATTTGGGAGACGGAGGAGCTTATCTAATAAGTTTTGTTGCTGGCGTTACATTAATCAAATTTTCTAATGATAATTATTTAGTGTCACCCTATTATATTGTAGCTTTATTATGGTATCCAGCCTACGAAAATTTATTTTCTATAATAAGGAAAAAAATTTTAAAAAAACCTCCATCAGCACCAGACAATGAACACTTGCACCAACTTATTTATTTATACTTAGATAAATCATTTAATATTGATAAAAATTTATCCAACTCTCTATCCGGTATATTAATCTGCCTTTACAATTTATTTTATTTTTTAACTATTTTTGATAATTTTAATTACACAAAAACATTAGTATATTCTATTATTTTTAATGTTTTATTTTATAACTTTTTATATTTTTTATTAAGAAAAAAACTATATAAAAATAAATAAAATGGTTAAATATTTTTTATTATATTTTTATTTAATATTAATTATATCTTCTATTTTAGGTTATGGTTTTTTATTAGCTCAATTTTTGAACAAAAATTTACTAAAATATAATTTAGGATATATTGGAATATTAGGTTTATTGACTCTTGTAATTCTATCTTATACTACAATTTTTTTTACCAAACATGGCTACCATCACAATTTAATTGTCCATGCCATTGGTCTGATTTCTTTTGCATTTTTTTTTTATAAATTAAAATTAAATAAAGATTATATTTTATTAATTATTTTAATTTTTCTTCTAAGTTCGTCATTATTTATTCTAAAAAATCATGATGATTTTTCTTATTATCATCTAACATATTCTTTAGGACTAACCGAAAATAAAATTCAATTTGGTATGGGAAATATGGGTCATGGCCCCAGACATCATTCATCGGTATTTTATCTAAATTCTTTAATTTTTTTGCCATACATCAAATTTTATCTTTTTCATTCCATTGGTTTAATTACGCTGACTTTTGTTAATTTTATATGTTTGGGTTTTATATTGGATAAAAAAGAATTTAAAAGTCAAACCAAACTTTTTTTTTTATAAATTAAAATTAAATAAAGATTATATTTTATTAATTATTTTAATTTTTCTTCTAAGTTTTTAATTATTTCTCGTGAACCATCGCTAGAATTATCATCAATAAATAAAAGATCGAATCCTATGTTTATTGTGTTTAATTTTTCGAATAAAATTTCAATATTTCTTTCTTCATTAAGAACTGGAACAATAATAATAATATTATTCATTAAATAACGTGCATTTTTGGAAGTGGAAAAATTAATTTTGTACCTTTTTTTCTAATTTTTTTTTCTCTAATTAAAATTTCCTTTTTAAAATGCCATGGTAATACTAAGTAATAATCTGGCTTCAATTTTCTTGAATAATTTTCAGAAATAATTTTTATTTTTGTGCCCGGTGTGAACAAATTATACTTTAAAGGATTTCTGTCAGCTATATAATTTATATCTTTATTTTTAATATCGTAAAATTGTAATAAAACATTACCTTTTGTTGAAGCACCATAGCCGTGGATTATAAATTTTTTGTTTATAATTTTTTTAATCATTTTTTTAAGTTTATCTTTTTCATTTAAAATATTTGCAAAAAATATTTTGAAAATTTTTGTTGAATGGAGCCCAATTTTACTTTCTTCCGATAATAGTTTGTTAATTTTTTTCTTTTTAGTTTTATATTTTGCTTTGTGATGGCATATATAATATCTGGAACTACCACCATTGATATTATTAAATTCATGATCAAAAACTTTTAACCCATTAAAATTCATCATATCTATAATAACTTTCGAAGAATAATATTCTAGATGTTCATGACAAATGGTATCGAACAAATTATTTTTTATAATACAAAGTAGATCGGCATGTTCTAAAACAAAAATACCATTTTCATCTAAACATTCTTTAATACCTTTGATAAATCTATTTGGATCTTGAAGATCATAAAAAACGGATAAAGCAGAAATTATTTTGAATTTTTTTTTTAAATTCAACTTTTTGATGTCATTAATTTGAAAAAAATTTGAAATTTTATAACTAATTTTTTTATAATAACTTTTATATTTGTTCACCAAAGGATCGACGCCAACGGTAACGGTTTTTTTTTTATAAAAATTCAACAATGTTCCATCATTACTAGCAATATCTAACACTGGATCGTTGGCTTTTAATTCTGCTAAAGCTGAACACTTTTTTACTGTTTTTTTTAAATGTTCGGTCATTGTCTTATTTATGCCCGATCTATAACCGTAGTCTTTGCCGTATAAATATTTTGGATTAAAGTTTCTATCTAGCTGAACAAGTTTACACTTTTTACACATTACAAGATTAAGATATGCTTTTGGAATATTATTAAAAAAACTTTTAGAAAATTTACCCGTAAAACTTATTTTTCCCAAACTTAACAAGTTAAAAAATTTATTGTTTTTACAGTTTCTACAAAATTTATTTTTCATAAAATATAATATAAAATGTGTGTTATATATTGCCCAGTTGATTTTAGATAAATAAATAATATCGCAAAATATAAATAATTCTTCCTTTTATATATATATTATCTTTTACATATATTATAAATATTTTCATTAAATGTTTCGAAATAAGCCCACCAATATTATTTTAGTAATAACAACTCTTTTGTTTTCTGTTAAATGGGTTTTATCATTTTATTTTTTTAAAGAAAGTCTAGCTGTTAAGATTGTTTTTGAGAGTGTCGCTGATGGTCATTTTTATTATCCACATATTAAATATTTGGCTTTTTTTGAACTTGATAATTCTTTAGATCCCTATGTAAAAAATTTAAAATTAATGCCTATTCCCTTTGCTTCAATTATTTTTCCTGCAATTTTTCTTAAAATATTTGGTTTCTTTGGAATAATTATTATTGAATTTTTTGCAATATTTATTTTTTTGCTTATTTTTTATAAAATTTTCTCTTATTTTTTTTCTAAAAATGAATCAATTTTTTTAAGCTTATTTTTTTTTATGATACCAACCATAATAGAAATTGCAAATTTGGAAGGTCTTCCATATTTAAATTTGTTTCAACTCGAATTTTATTCATTAAGAATACCTAGACCACTTATATCGTCCTTATATTTTTTTTCATTTATATATTTATTAGTTTTTATGGATAGAACAGTAATTTTTGAAAAAAAGAGAATAGCTGCTCTTGGATTAATATTAGGTTTTTCTTTATCCAGTTATTACTATTTTTTTATAATTGAATTTTTAGCTTTTTTATTTTTTTTAATTTATAAATTTAAATTCAAAATCATTAAAGAACTGTTTCATAATTATAAATATTTTTTAATTTCAATATTTGTTTTTTTAATAGCTATTTCGCCTTTTATAATTAATTTTATTTATCATGAAAGCGATGTAACAGAACGTATGGGTACATTTGCCCTTACCATTGAAAAAAAAGGCAAATTGATAGATTATTATTTCAGTCAATATTTTAAACTAAAGTTCTTATTAACATTATTATTATCAATATTATTTGTTTATTTTTCAAACAAAAAAAAAGTTAACAATGTTAAGTTAATTAATATATTTTTTATAATTTTTTTAAGTACTATTGTTTCTCCTGTTTTTTTCGCCCTAATTTCTCCTCAATCAGGATTACTATCTAATTTTAATAATTCAATATTTGTTTGGGGCTTTATATTTTTTACTATTTTTTCAATTACATTAATTAAACATTATTTAAAATTAAATCTAAAACCGTTACAAATAAATACTTTAATTTTTTTATTAATCGGTATTTATTATCTAAATTTTTATCTTGAAAGAAATCAACATTTCAATAATCAGGATTACAAAGATAGAAGAATAGAATTTCAAAAAGTCACAGAAAAAATAAATAATAGAAAAGATATTTTTACTAAAAATATATCCCTATTAACATTTGATAATGAGTTAATGATTTGGGCAATATTAAATGAGATCAAATATTTAAATTTAATTAATGGACTTTTAGTACCTAAAACACACGATATGATTGAAAACGATTTAGTAAAAAATTTTAAATTTCTAAATCTTAAAGAAAAAGATTTTTTGGACTTTTTCAAAAACAAAAAAAAGGGATGGAGATTTTTTAACCCTAATGTAGGTAGTTTTTTTGCGTACAGATATAAGGCAAATTCACTAAATACTTATAAAGGCTCAACAAACTTCGAGCCAAATATAAAAGAATTCATTCTCTCAAGTTCACCAATGTATAGCCAACAATCAGCAATACCAGATGAAGAATTTGGCAGGCTACAAAGAAAATTTAATGAATATAAATTTATAAATTTTAAAGAACCGGAAATTATTGCGTTAGAAAAACTAAAACCTATAACCAAAAACATTGTCATAAATAGACAAAATTACTCTAAATTGCATGATGGAAATATTTATATTTTATATTTAAAAAAAAATCCTATTGGAAACGAGTAATATTTATAAAGCAGTTGCAATTTAACCTATTGAATATACTTTAACTGTCGAATATAAAAAATAATATGAATAACAAAATTAACATAGCATCACGCATATTTAAATCAATTTTTTTACATCAAGTACCCAATTATTCAGTTATATTTATAGAAGGTAGGTGCAACATGCTCTGTGGCTTTTGTTGTCATGCAGCAATGGATGCAAGAAAAACCCCAATTATTTCAGCAGAAAAATGGGGGTCTATTTTTAAAAAAGCGAAAAGTTTATTACATTTAACTGTAACAGGAGGAGAACCATTTATAAGAAAAGATTTTGTTGAGATCATTGACAACATTATTCAAAATTGTGGTGTCCCAAGAATTAGCATTAAAACTAATGGTTTTTATAAAGATAGAATTAAAGATTTTATTCCTAAATTAATAAATAAACATAAGAATACAGAATTCACATTATCAGTTTCGTTAGATGGACCCGAAGAAGTTCACGACAAAGTAAGAAATTTTAAAGGAGCTTATAATAAAGTTTTAGAAACAATTGATGTAATGAAAACTTATAGAAATCAACCTAATTTTTTTTTAAGGTTAGCTTCAGTAATAACTAAGGATAATAAGCACATTTTAGAAGATTTTTTTAATCAAACTTCTTCGTGGCCCATAGATTTTCATGAATTAATACTAGTAAGAGATGTTCCTGCAAAAGAACAATTGGAACTTAAAGAAGACTATAAAAGACTTGCTCAAATTCAGCAAAAAAGATCATCAACTAATTGGAAAAAAAGTTTTAATGGGAAACTATTTGATAAAATTTATTTGGAAACAATAAAAAGGATAGATAGCAACAAAGTATACTCACCATGTTTGGCAGGTGAAAGATTTGTGGAAATTTTTCCAGATGGAGTCGTTAGAGGTTGTGAGGTCGAAAAATTATGGAATATATCAAAAATTGGTAGTGTAAATGAAGATAATCTCGATATTGTGGATATTATTAAATCAAGAAAAGCTAAAGAATTTAGTAAAGTTGCAAAAAATTGCACGTGCACATTCGAATGTGCAAATGCAATTAATACAGTTTATGACCCGAAGCACTGGCTATCCTTAATATAATTTTAAGTGTCATGGAACATGAGTATAGAATATCAATAATTGTTCCTGCATATAATTCTGAAAAAAATATAGAAGAATGTTTAAAAAGCATATGTAATGAATCAAAAAATTTTGAATCTGAAATAATTGTAATTGATGATGGTAGTATTGATAAAACATCTGAAATTGTAAAAAAATTTAAAACAATAAAACTAATTAAATTAAAAAAAAATAAAGGTGTTGGTTATGTACGCAATTTAGGAGCAAGATTAGCAAGGTATAAAATTCTCTGTTATATTGATTCTGATTTAATAATATTAAAAAATTCAATATTAAATTTAGTCAAAAGATTATATCAAAATAAAAATGTTGGCGTCGTATCAGGAATTCAAGAGATTATTAATCTTAATTTAGAAAGCTGGTCATCTAATTTTGTCTGTTTAAAATCATGTTATGGACTTGAAGAAATAGAAAAAGAAACAGAATTACAAGCCTGTGCTTCAGATTTCTGCGTAATGTCTAAAGAATTACTAAAACAAGCTGGAGGATGGAGAACGTTAAGAAGTGCAGGCGGAGAAGAATTTTATCTGGGATATCAAATAAATCAATTAAACAAAAAAAATATTAGGATTAAAGATGCTTCCTACAAAGCTTTTTTTGTAAATTTATATTCGCGGTTTAAAAGAATTATAGATAGAACAGAAAAATATATTCATATCTTGTTAGTAAAAAAAAAGTTTGATCCGCGCGGCTCGTTTGCAACTTCAAACCAAGCTTTTTCTTGTTTAATGACATTATTATTTCTAGTTTTAATTTTATTTTCTTTTAATTTAAATAAATCGTTCATTATATTTGGATTATTAATATTATTTATTTTTCAGATGATTATTGAATACAAATTTCTAATTTTTGCAAAAAAGCATTTTGGTTTAAAAATGTTATTTTTTTCATTATTTGGAATTCAAGTTGTTAATATTGGCATATTGTTTGGGGTAATATATTTCTTTTTACAAATTTTTAGATTAAAGAAATATTGAAATTACCCAAATTTACATGTAGTTTTAATTAATAACGTTTTTTTTATAATTTAATAAATAATTTTATTATGAAAGTACTATTGGTTTGCAAAGAGATGATAGCGTATGAACGTACAGCTATTATGCTACTATCTAGTAATTTAAAGAAAGAAGGTCACCAAGTTAAAGCTGCTGTGATGAAGAACCCTTCTACTGCCAAAAAATCAAAACAAGCACATAAAACAAAGTCTCTTCTACACTCAGATGCTTATGAGGGAAAACCATTTACATTTACAGATTCGGCGCAAAACAATAATAATTCTGTTGTTCCAGAAATTTACGATAATGTTTACAAAATAGCAAAAGATTTTCGGCCTGAATTAATTGGATATAGTGTAATGACTGGCGAACATTATGAAGTACTGAAACTTAATAAAATTTTAAAAAAAAATTTTAACTTTATTTCTGTAATGGGCGGACCCCATCCAACTTTTAACAAACAGGTTATTGAAGAAGATGGTATCGACGCTATTTGTACAGGGGAAGGAGATAATAGCTTTCCAGAATTCATTAAAAAAATAGAAAAAGGTGAAGACTACTCATCAACCAAAACTTTTCACGTTAAGTACAAGGGTAAGATTTATCGTAATCCACTAGGTAATTTAGTTTCGGATTTGAATGAGTTACCATTTCCGGATCGACAAATTCTATATGATGCAGATCCAAATTTAGCTGCTGTTGGCGCTAAATCTTTTGTATCGGCTAGAGGTTGCCCTTATAAATGTAGTTATTGTTTCAATAAACAATATAATGATAATTATAAAGGTTTAGGCCAAACCTTAAGAGTCAGATCGCCTGAACTAGTAATAGAAGAAATTGAAGATGTAAGAGCGCGTTACCCTTTAGATACAGTGACATTTACTGATGATGTTTTTACTCTAAGGCCATCAGGTTGGATCAAAGAATTTTCTAAACTCTATAAAAAAAGAATTGGCCTGCCATTTAACTGTAGTGCTCGCGCTAGTTCAGTAAAGGAACAAGATATTATAGATCTTAAAGGAGCAGGGCTAACGCATGTTTGGATGGGCGTTGAGTGCGGTGATGAGAAAGCTGCAAATAAGATTTTTTTGCGAGCTACTAGTAACGATACCATACATAAAGTAACTGATTGGTTTAATAAATATGGTGTAAAGATTATCTCCCTTAATATTATGGGATTACCAGTCTATAACGCATTCGAAGTAGATTTGCGCACACTTGATTTAAACTTGAAAATAAAACCTGCAATGGCCTCTTTCGGTTTGCTTTATCCATTCCCTGGTACTGCTGTGGCAAAAATGGCAATAGCTTCAGGACATTTTGTAGAGGATAAAAATACTGTTTATTTAGAATCGAACAAACATTCCTCAATGCTGACATTTAAATCAAAAAAAGAAAAAATGATGGTTGAGAATTTACAAAAATTGGCGGGTATAGTTGTAGATTTCCCGTTTCTACGTTTTATTGTCCCTTTTTTATGCAGCTTACCTTTTACAAAATTTTATCATCTCCTTTTTTATCTTCATCTTGGTTACTGTCATAAAATACGTTTAAGTCCAATTAAATTTAGAAATGTCATTAAAGAAATCCCTATATTCTTTGGTTACTTTAAAACCTTGTTAAATAAGACATAAACAGTGATTTGATTATTATTTTAATATGGTTTAATAAACTGATATATGATTTAATGGGAAACATAAGGATATTTGATGAAAGTTTTATTTTATTATCGTGGTAGTGAACATTTTGGTGTACAGGCTCTAATTGCTTACTTAGAAAGTAAAGGACACGAGACAGAGCTAATTTATGATCCGGCACTTGGAGATAATGGATATCTAGATATTCCTGTTGTGAACAATTTTTTGAACAGAATAGTTTGCAACGATAAGCTTGTCGTAGAAAAAGTTGTTCGTTTTCGTCCCGATTTGGTTGCCTTTAGTGCTATTACTAATCTTTATCTACCTATCACAAGACTTGCAAAGAAGATAAAAAAGGTGCTTGATGTTCCAATTGTTATTGGGGGAATCCATCCTACTTCGATACCAGAAGAAGTTATTAAAGACGAATGTTATGATGCGGTTTGTATTGGAGAAGGCGAAGAGCCATTAGAAGAGTTGCTACAGCGATTAGAAGAAAAACGTCCGTATACTGATGTTAAAAACTTGTGGGTCAGAGATGCTGAGGGAAAAATTCACAAAAATCCTAAAAGACCTATAATTAAATCTCTAGATATTCTACCTACTGCAGACAAATCTCTTTTTGAAAAATACGGAGCTCTTGGTTCTCAACTGAATATTATGACAACTAGAGGATGCCCCTTCGAATGTACATTTTGTGTTAACAGTTTTCGTAATAGTTTATATACGGGTGAATCATATTTACGACAAAGGTCAGTTAAAAATGTTATTGATGGTATTACCGATATACTAAAAACATATAAGTTTAAATCACTTAGGTTCCATGATGATGTGTTTGCTTTTAACGTTAAGTGGCTACGTGAGTTTAGAGATGCTTATCGCAAACATGTAAACCTTCCGTTTCATTGTTATGTTACCCCATCAACTGCAAAAGATGAAGTTTTAAGGTTACTTAGTGAGTCAGGGTGTACAAAAATATCGATGGGCGTTCAATCAGGCAGTGAAGCAATTAGATCAAAATTATTACACAGAAAACATACTGATGAAGATATTATCGTTGCGGCTCAAACAATCAAAAAGTATGGGATGAAGCTTAGTGCCGAATATATCTTTGGTTTTCCTGAAGAAACTCCGGAAGACATGTGGAAATCTTTGGACCTAAATGATAAACTTGATGCTAGTTATACACCATCGTTTATTTTTTACCCTTATCCTAAAACCGAACTAGCAGAATATTGTCTAGAAAAAGGATATTTGACCGAAGAAAATTATAAACAAGTTAAACAAGGCTATGGTTCCTATCATACGACTGGTTGGCTGAGCCTTCCTTATATGGATGAAGTTCAAAAATTTGCTAAAGTTTTACCCGTTTACACTGTAGCACCTAAATTCCTTAGACCATTAATTAGAAAAATTCTGAAATTAAAATATGGCTTTATTCATAAGTTGCTTGCAGTAATTGCAATCCCGATGATCGATCCTCAAGAATTCATGATAAGAGTTAAAGAAATGCCGCGAATGTTTTTCGCAACTAGAAGGGCATTAAAAGATGACAACTGGAAAAAAACACGCAGAAAAGATAATGCGAGAAACATTAGACCTTTACATGCTTACCAGAACGGAAACGGCGAGACGCAACCCCTAACGGGAGTAAGTAAATTACATACTACCGAAGCATGGAAACAAAAAATAGATAGACGATCTTCAATAAAGCAAAGCACAGTAGAGAGTGCTTAATCAATTTCCCTTATTCAATTAATTTTTTAAAATAATATACAAATAATTTAATTTGACATAAATTAAATTTTTTTTCGTTCAATAAAATGAAAATAAACTTAATCTTTTTTTTATCCAGATTTGGAATAGGAGGTGCTGGTAATTCAATTTTTAGATTATGTAAAGGATTGCCAAAAAAAAAATTCAATATTTCAATAATTTGCTTAAAAAATTGTTCTTTCGATAAGGAATTTAAGAAAATTGGAATTAAAGTTTACAAAATCAAATCAAACAAAACTTTTTTTGCCATGTCGAAAGTATTAAATATTACTAAATCTTTGATTTTTAATAAATACAAAAAAAATATTTTTATCTCCAATATACATTACACAAATGTTTTATCTTTAATTTTTCTCAGAAATTTAAATAATTTAAAAATGATTTTAGTCGAAAGAACTCCTCTAATGGAGTTAAGTATATACTTCAGTTTTATTGATTTTGTAAAAAAAAATATTATTAAATCATTAATTTATTTATTATATAATTTATCTGATGCAATTGTCTGTAATTCAGCAAATATAAGTAAGCACTTTAAAAATAAATATAAACTCAACACTAAAACTATTTTTCCACCATCGATTGTAAATTCTTTTAGAAGTAGTAAAAAAATTTATAAAAAAAGTAAAACTTTGATAATTGTTACTGTATGTAGACTAACAAAGGAAAAAGGGTTGGATGTTCTTTTTCAAGCTTTAAGTCTTTTAAATTTCAAAAATTATAAATTGTTAATTGTTGGTGATGGAATAGAGAAATTAAAACTCAAACAACTTTCGGAAAAGTTAAATATATCCAGTAAAATAAAATATTTTGGATTTATGAAAGATATTAAACCACTTTTAAAACTCTCCAATCTATATGTTAACACTTCGTATTTCGAAGGTTTTCCCAATTCTGTTGTAGAAGCTATCAATTATGGAATACCAGTAATTTGTTCTCAAAGCCATGGCGGAATAAATGAAATTCTACTTCATGGAAAATGTGGAACAATATTTAATAATGGAAATTCATTTGATCTGGCAAGCAAAATCGAAGAGTATTACAATAGCCCAAAAAAATACTTTTTAAAAACAAAATTGGCAAAAAAAAACATTAAAAGATTTACCTTAAGAAAAAATATCATTGGTTATGAAAATTTATTTAATAAATTGTGAATTAAAAATTAATCGTATCTTTATTTTTTATATACCATTTCACGGTGTTTTTTAACCCTATTGAAATATCTGTAAATTTTTTTATGCCAGTTATTTTTTTAACCAAACTGTTATCTCCGTGAGTTTTGAGAATATCAGCTTTTTGTAGTGACCTTTTTTTTATTTTAGGTTTATTTAATGTTAAATTATCAATTTCTTTAATTATCTTTGTAAGTTTTAAAGGCTTATTGGAACAAATATTTATAATTAAATGCTTATATTCTAATTTTGAATAAATTAACTTTTTTAAAATAGTACATACATCTGTTATATAAGTAAAATCTCTTAAATGATTTCCATAATTATTCAAATAAAAAACTTTTGACTTATCATAAGTTGCTTTTAAATATTTCATCATAAACATGTCGGGCCTCCCCCATTCTCCATAAACTGTAAAAAATCTTAAACCAACACATATAGTTTCATTTTTTTGTGGTAAAATGTTTGCCATTTCTTCATTAATTTTTTTACTTAATCCATAAATATTTTTTGGTTTCAGACTATAATTTTCTTTCAAGGGAAACTTATTAAGTTCTCCATAAGCTGAGCTTGACGAGGCGTAAAATAATCTTTTAACTTTAAACTTGATAGACAAGCTTAAAACATTAAAAAAACCGGATATATTATTTTCAACATAAGATCTTGGATTTATTAAAGAATATCTTACTCCTGCTTGAGCCGCAAAATGAAAAACATAATTAAAATGATATTTTTCATAAAGTTTTATTAATTTTTTTTTTTGATTGATATCAACTGTGTAAAATTCAAAATTACGATTTTGAACTAATTCTTTCAATCTTTGTTTTTTGTAGTTTACGGAATAATAATCACTAAAATTATCTATTCCTACAACATGTATTTTTTTATTTGTTTTAGCTAGAAAATTTGCAAAATTAAACCCGATAAATCCACAGCAGCCAGTTATAAAAATTTTCATAGTGAAAAAATATATACCAATTATTTTAATTTAAGTATATTTATTTGAACAATGAAAATTATTCCATGCATTATTGGACTAGGATATGTCGGGTTGCCAATTACATTAAATCTTTCTAATAAACTATTAACTTATGGGTTTGATATAAATAAAGAAAGGATAGAAAAGTTAAAAAAAAAAATAGATGACAATAGGGAGTTTGCTCCTAAAAAATTTGGTAATATTAAAAGAATTATTTTTACAAACAAAATTAATGATATAAAAAATTGTAATTTTTATATCCTTTGTGTTCCAACACCTATACATAAAAATAAAACGCCTAACTTAAAGGCTTTGAACGATGCTACTAAAACGGTTTCTAAAATACTAAAAAAAAAAGATATTGTATTTATTGAATCTACTGTCTTCCCTGGCGTTACTGAACAATGTAAGAATTATTTAGAAAAACATACTAAATTAAAAAATAATAAAGATTTTTTTATCGGTTATAGTCCTGAAAGAGTAAATCCAGGAGACAAGATAAATACATTAAAAAATATTTCGAAAATTGTTTCGATCAAAACAAAAAACAAAAATATATTGAAAAAAGTTTTTAAAATTTATAAGCAAATATCAAAAAAAATAATAATATCAAAATACATTAGAGCTGCAGAAACTGCCAAAGTGATAGAAAATATACAAAGAGATATTAATATAGCTTTAATGAATGAAATTTTACTTATATGCACTAAACTAAAAATCAATTTTAATGAAGTCATTAGATTAGCTAAATCAAAATGGAACTTTGTAAATTTTAAACCAGGATTGGTTGGGGGACATTGTCTCCCAGTAGACCCATATTACTTATCAAGTATTGCCTCAAAAAAAAAGGTTAAGGCTGAAGTCACCTTGGCTGGAAGAAAAATTAATGACGGAATGTCAAATTATATAATTAATCAGTTAGTTAATTTTCTAAACAAAAAAAATAAATCATTAAAAAATTCTAGAATTATGATTGTGGGATTAACTTACAAGGCTGGTGTTGCCGATATTAGAAACTCACTAAATTTTAAAATATTTAAAAAAATAAAAAAATATAATAATAAGGTTCACGGATGCGATCCATTTGTTAGAAAAAGATTTAAAAAAACGTATAAAATTTATAATAAAATTAATAAAAATTCTAACTATGATGTGATTATATTTCTTTCGTACCATGAAACGTTTAAAAAAATTTTTAAAAATGTAGCATCATATAAAAATAAAGTTTTAGATCCATTTAGTTATTATTCTTAATTGTTAGTATAAATTTTTACCTTAATGAAAAAAAAACCTCTTTTATTATATATTCCATCCATAGAGCGAGGGGGAGTAGAAAAGGTTTTGTATTTAGTTGCAAATTATTTAGTTAAAAAAAAAATTAATATAAATATTTTAACGGCATTTAATTATAAAAACAAATATTTTAATAAAAAAATAAAAATTATTTCTTTAAAAAAAAAAAACTTAATTAAATCAAGATTCTTTAAAAATATAATTAGTATTTTTCTTTTTATCAAATATTGCCGTAACGAAAATATTACTATTTTATCATTTCAGTCAAATGTTACTGCAATAATTTTAAGTTTAATTTTTAATAAAAAAATAATTATAAGATCAAATACAAGTCCTGATAAATATATAAAAAACTCTCTAAAAAAATTTATATTTCGATTTTTTTTCAATCTTGCTGATGAAATAATAGTTAATGGGCATGAATTTAAGAAAAAATTCAAAAAATTTTTCTCAATAAGTCCTATAGTAATTTACAATCCATTTATTGGAAAAAGGGGTAAAAAAATTAATTTTACTTTTTTTAATGATAAAAAATGCCTAAAAATAATAAATGTAGCAAGGTTAACAGACCAGAAAGATCACCTAACTTTACTAAAAGCAGTAAAAAAATTGGCTAATTTTCGAAAATGTAAATTAGTTATTATTGGAAGAGGATATAAAGAAAAAATACTAAGAAAATACGTACGAGAAAATAAATTAGAAAAAATAGTAAAGTTAATTGGATATAAGGAAAACATTGAGTCATATATTGAAGCTTCAGATATTTTTGTTTTATCCTCTATCTATGAGGGAGTGCCCAATGTATTAATAGAATCTCTCTATTTAAAAAAATACATTATTTCTTCTGATTGTTCTACCGGACCAAAAGAAGTATTAAATAATGGAAAATATGGAGATCTGTTTAAAGTTGGTGACTACAATCAATTATTTAAATTGTTAAAAAACTTTAATAATAAATCCAAAAAAATAAAATATAAAATCAGCCAAGGGTATAAAAGTCTTGCTAGATTTGACCACAATAATAACTGTAGAAAATATTTTCTAATAATATCTAAACATTTATAAAAAAATGAAACAAAAAAAAATTTCAGGTGGATTGAGAAAAAGGGGAATATTAAAAAAAGATAAAAAAAATTTACCTCTGATTTCAATAATTACAGTTGCATTAAATAGTAAAAAATTTTTGCAACAGTCAATAAATAGTGTTTTAAATCAAAGCTATAAAAATTATGAACTTATAATTGTTGATGGACAATCAACAGATGGAACTTTGGATATTATAAAAAAAAACAAATCAAAAATAGATTATTGGATATCCGAAAAGGACAATGGTTTTTCCGACGCTGTGAATAAAGGAATAAAATTGAGCCGCGGTTCAATAATTTCAATCCTCAACTCAGATGATATCTTTTATAAGCATGCTCTAAGAACGGCCGCAAATTATTTTAATCGATATAAATACATAGATTTTCTTTTTGGAAGTGTAATTAAATATAAACTTTTGTATGGATACAGGCCGTGGAAAATACGTTGGAGTTTTGGTTTTTATAGCACACACTCTATTGGTTTTTTTATAAGAGAAAAAGCCCAAAAAAAAGTTGGTTATTACAAAACTAAATACAAATATTCACCAGATTATGATCTTTTTTATAGGATGATTGTAAAACACAAACTGAAAGGTATGGCTACAAAAAAAAATGAAATATTTGGAAAGTTTAGAAGTGGTGGGGTAGGTTCAAAATTACCTTTTGTAGATTATTTAAACGAAACTGTCAGAATTAGATTGGACAATGGACAAAATATATTTTTGGTTTCGATAATTTTTTTACTAAAATATACAAGATATTTAATCAATAAAATATTTTTGATTCAATAAAATCAATTATTAATAAGATAATTCAACAATCAATGGTCTGTGAACAGAACCAAAGCTATTAGATGTTTTTTTATCAACCATTTTAAAATTGTTAGAAAATAAAATATGGTCGATCTGAATACCTAAAAAATCAGGCATAAATGCTGGCCAAGTAGAAGTTATATTTTTATATGATGTATAAGTATATAAATTTGTTTCTTTTAAAAATTTCGCAAATCTTTTTGATGTCGAGGTCATATTTAAATCACCTAAAAGGATTAAGTTTTTATTAGTATTACTAACTATAGTTTTAAGATAACTGATTTGTTGTAAAGCATTATTGAAATTCTTTTTGGTACCTCCTGTCAACAGATGAACCCCTACTATAGATATTTCTGCTTCATTCAAGATAAGATTTGTAATAACCACATGATTATCGTCTACTTTAGTATTTGTTAAAGGATGTTTGCTTAAAATTAAACTATCAAAAGGACCTTTTGGTTTATTTAATTCTGTACTATATGGAAAAATCGATCCTAAAGTTTTGATTTTATCTTGCATTTGTGGGGAAAATTCTTGAAATTGCACAATATCTGGTTTCTCAGATAAAATCATTTCACGTATATTTTCGAAGTTTTCAACAGGATTTTCATAAGAAATATTAAAACTGATTAAGCGAAGCTTATTTCGAATTTGTGATCTATCCTTTAAAACAGCGTTACAATGATTGCAGGATGATAAAATATCGGCTGTAAATACAATGCAAACAAAAATACAAATCACGGATGCCCAAAACCTTTTCAAGAAAAGCAAAATAAAAAATAGCAGTATTCCGCCAATAAGTATTTGAAAACCCAGGTGACTAAATATATCTATAAAAAAAATCTGTAAATCAAGTCTGCTAAAAAAACAAGCAATTAAAAAGAAGAAAAAGAGTATATTTCCTTTCTTAAAGACAGTTCTGTCAATAAATGCAAGATTGTCTTTCATCCCTGATTATACAATTTTTCTTTATATTCTTTTTGCCTGCCAAATTTTTTGTGTAAATCCTGAAATTTATCAGTTTTATAACTAATAATCATCCCAACGGTAGTCAGGATGCCGATGATAGCAACGACGACGAGAAGTTCGATGAGGACGAAGACTCGGTTTTTCATATTGATAAGTCTAGTTAATAAGTCTAGTGTCCGTAATAGTAAGTCATTCCCTTAATTCTATTTATCCTTGCTGGATTATTTACAAACCTCCACCCCCTTGTAATTATTAATTTTATAATCCACCCTGGTACTTTAGTTTTCATACTAGGACGCATCCAATCCATATCAGCAATATGTAAATTAGGAAGTAAAAGTTTATTTTCTACAACATAATCATGAAGCATTGTTCCTGGAAATGGAGTAAGAAAATTAAAATTTGCAGAATCAAGTCCTGCGTCCATATGTTTTCTGGCTAGATTAAAAGTTTTTATCATTTCAAAAATTGTCTCATCAGGATAACCAAAAATATAATTTCCTCCTATTTCCATACCCAATTGTTTTGCTTTCTTTATTAATCCTACAACATCGTGCTTTTCTAAATTTAATTTTCCTGAACAATATTTATCCAATACTCGTTGTGATCCAGATTCTACAGGATATTGCAATCTTTTAAATCCAGCGGCTGCCATAGCCTCCAATAAAGACTCATCAACTCCTAATTTTCCACCGGTTCCTGTACAAAGATGTGCTAAATTAATACCATTAGCACCAGCAAGCTCCATACCCATCTCTGCAATTTTTAAGAATATTGTTTTAGCTCTAGCTTTTTTAGCTAACATGCTGTCATCCTCTACAAACACATACTTAACTCCCAAACTCTTCATAATACGAATTTCTTCATTTACTCTATCAATAGACTTCATCCTGTATTTCCTTGTGTTGCCTGTAATAGAGCCCTCCAATTCTTTGGAAATATGACAAAAATGACACTTAAATGGACAGCCTCTTGAAAACATTGCTGACGCATAGGCAACATTCCCTTCTTTTAATCCACCCCCATGTGGCCGTGCTATTTCCCAATATTTTTTCAATGGTAACATATCCCACGCCGGTATCGGTAATTCATCTAAATTTTGAATTATTTTAAGACGTGGATTTACAAAACCTTCTTTTCCAGCAACTCCATCTATTTTTGAAAAATCTCTTTCCCCCTTTCTAAGTAATTCACCGATTTCAACAATAGTTTCTTCTGCTTCTGATAAACATATTAAATCAGCGCCGGCATTAAAAAATAGTGACATTTGAGATTTAGCGCTTATTCCGCCTAAAATAATTATTTTATCTGGATATTCTTTCTTAATTGCAACTACAACTTCTTCTACCATTCTGGTTTGGGCTGTAAATATAGAAGATATTCCAATCACATCATGATCTACAACCTCGCTTAAAATATCTTTAATATTCATTCCAACTCTAACTAGGCCGTTTGGTTGTATTTTTTCATTAAAAAAAGTTTCTTCTAAAGTATAATCATCATTTCCTACCGAAGCATCTAATATGCTAACTTCAAAATCTTTATTTCTTAATGCTGATGCAAGATATATTAATCCCAATGAACCTTCTGGTTTAATTGCTCCAAATCTTTTATCAAAAATTTGTGGACTATACATTAATAAAAACTTTGGTTCTATTTTTGAACGTATTTTTTTCATAAATAATTAACAATAAGATTTTTAAATTTAAAATAACTCATCACAAGTCATTTTTCTAATAATTTGTTTAAAAGATGTTTTGGCTTTCCAGTTTAATATTTTTTTGGCCAATATTGGATCTGACAGATAAGATCTTATATCCTTCCTTCTGATGAATTTTTTCGTATTTGCTTTTAGGCGATTTCTCGGGATTTTTAACAATCTGAATACCTCGAAAATAAAGCTCTTAAGGCTATGTCTTTTACCCGATCCAATCACTAAATCTTTTGGATCCTTTTGCCTAAGCATTAAATACATTGCCTCAACATATTCTGGGGCCCATCCCCAATCTCTATAAATATTAACATTGCCTAGATATAAATGCTTTAACTTTCCTTTTTTTATCAATTTACTACGATTAATAATTTTTTTTGTTACAAATTCATTAGACCGCAATGGAGACTCGTGATTAAAAAGTATGCCACTACAGCATTTGATTCCATACCATTCTCTAAATATTTTTGTTAACCAAAAGCTGCTCGCTTTGCTTACCCCGTATGGACTTTGGGGATCAATATAAGATTTTTCGTTATAAACACTGTTTCTTCTATTCCCATAAATCTGACCTGAAACGGCATTAAAAACTTTTATTTTCTTGTTGGTTTTTTTTACAGTGTCTAAAATGTTTAACAATCCTAATGTATTACTTTTAAAAGAATCCACTGGATTAGTAAATGATTGCGTAACTGATGATTTACCA
>AZYC01000011.1:25000-30515 GCA_000513075.1 alpha proteobacterium SCGC AAA288-G21
TATTAAGACTTGCTTTCGCTACGCCTCCACCATATGGCTTAAGCTTGCTGCATAAATTAACTCACTGACCCATTATACAAAAGGTACGCCGTCACTCTAAAAAGAGCTTCGACTGATTGTAGGCATGCGGTTTCAGGTTCTATTTCACTCCCCTAATAGGGGTTCTTTTCACCTTTCCCTCACGGTACTAGTTCACTATCGGTCACTGAAGAGTACTTAGGCTTAGAGGGTGGTCCCCCTATATTCAAGCAAGATTTCTCGTGTCCCGCTTTACTCAAGAATTTTGTTAATCATTACTTTTACAGGGCTATCACCTTCTACGGCTAGTTTTTCCAAACTATTCAAATTATATTAACAAAATTACCGGCCTAGTCCGCTTTCGCTCGCCACTACTTACGGAGTCTCAATTGATTTTTTTTCCTCTGGTTACTTAGATGTTTCAGTTCTCCAGGTTACCTCTTTACACCTATGTATTCAGTATAAAGTGACTCATAAAGAGCCGGGTTTCCCCATTCGGAAATTTTCGGATCAAAGCTTGCATACAGCTCCCCGAAACTTATCGCAGTATACCACGTCCTTCATCGTCTTTCAGTGCCAAGGCATCCGCCACACGCCCTTAAACGCTTGATTTATGCACAGAATAAATTTCTGTGTTTTGAATCAAATTTTTTATTTGAACATTAATTAAATAATCAACTAATGTTCGGATATAGATATTGATAATAATTATATTTACAATTTTAAAGATCTAAATGTTCAAACTAATGGTGGAGGATAGCGGGATCGAACCGCTGACCTCCTGAATGCAAATCAGGCGCTCTCCCAGCTGAGCTAATCCCCCTTTACTTAAATTTTTGGTGGGCCGAGGTAGACTCGAACTACCGACCTCACCCTTATCAGGGGTGCGCTCTAACCACCTGAGCTACCGGCCCCTGTGTGCATTTAAGTCAGAAACATTATTTAAGAAGAGAAATGAGGACGGTCAACATTAACCTGTGTATTTTTTAGATCAAAAAGCAATATCTTTTTGTTCATCCTTAGAAAGGAGGTAATCCAGCCGCAGGTTCCCCTACGGCTACCTTGTTACGACTTCACCCCAGTCGCTGACTATACCGTGGTCAAAGATTTTACACTTTGCCTTAAGGTAGAACCAACTTCCATGGTGTGACGGGCGGTGTGTACAAGACCCGGGAACGTATTCACCGCGGCGCGCTGATCCGCGATTACTAGCAATTCCAGCTTCATGTACTCGAGTTGCAGAGTACAATCCGAACTGAGGCATTTTTTTTAGGATTTGCTTGATGTCGCCATCTTGCTTCCTATTGTAAATGCCATTGTAGCACGTGTGTAGCCCAACACGTAAGGGCCATGAGGACTTGACGTCATCCCCACCTTCCTCCAGCTTATCACTGGCAGTTCTTTCAGAGTGCCCAACTAAATGATGGCAACTAAAAGTAAGGGTTGCGCTCGTTGCGGGACTTAACCCAACATCTCACGACACGAGCTGACGACAGCCATGCAGCACCTGTGTTTCGTCCGGCCGAACCGAAGACTTTAATCTCTTAAAGTCGCGACGAACATGTCAAGTGTTGGTAAGGTTCTGCGCGTATCTTCGAATTAAACCACATGCTCCACTGCTTGTGCGGGTCCCCGTCAATTCATTTGAGTTTTAACCTTGCGGTCGTACTCCCCAGGCGGTGTGCTTAACGCTTTCGCTGCGACACTGAAAATAAATTTCCAACGTCTAGCACACATCGTTTACGGCATGGACTACGAGGGTATCTAATCCTCTTCGCTACCCATGCTTTCGCACCTCAGTGTCAGTAATGATCCAGAAAGCTGCCTTCGCAATTGGTATTCTTTCTAATATCTACGAATTTCACCTCTACACTAGAAATTCTACTTTCCTCTATCATACTCTAGCTAAAAAGTTTTGATGGCAGTTCCAGAGTTAAGCTCTGGGATTTCACCACCAACTTTTTTAACCACCTACGTGCTCTTTAAGCCCAGTAATTCCGAACTACGCTAGGTCCCTTCGTATTACCGCGGCTGCTGGCACGAAGTTAGCCGGACCTTCTTATTCGGGTACAGTCATTTTCTTCCCCGACGAAAGAGCTTTACAACCCAAGGGCCTTCTTCACTCACGCGGCATCGCTGCATCAGGGTTTCCCCCATTGTGCAAGATTCCCCACTGCTGCCTCCCGTAGGAGTTTGGGCCGTGTCTCAGTCCCAATGTGGCTGATCATCCTCTCAAATCAGCTATTGATCATTGTCTTGGTGAGCTATTACCTCACCAACTAACTAATCAAGTGTGGGCTCATCAATCGGAGCATAAAGCTTTCCCTGTAAAGGCTTATCCGGTATTAGCATAAGTTTCCTCATGTTATTCCAGACCGAAGGGCAGATTCCCACATATTACTCACCCGTTTGCCACTAAGTATTGCTACTTCGTTCGACTTGCATGTGTTAGGCGTGCCGCCAGCGTACGTTCTGAGCCATGATCAAACTCTCAAGTTTAATAACGGCGCACACTAGCTTCATATAAGTAAAAATTAATTTACTTATACTTCTTGAAGTGTGTACGACAAAATTTGGCAACCTTAACCGTCCACACTTCTCTTCTTAATTATAAACAAATTCAAAGAGCTAAAAACAGAAGTAATACTTTACTCCTACCTTAATTTCCCATCATAAATACAGATTGAGAACGTTGCTTATATTATAATAACAAAATAAATCAAGCGCTAAGAAACTTACAATTTAGCTTAGAAAGTACTGATTTTATTGATAATATTCAGAATAAAAACAAAATTACAGTTTATTATAATTTTAAAATTAATCTGATGATTTATTCAATTCAACCGAAGATGTATGCCAAATTGAAAAAATCATTATATACCATTATATCCTTAATTTTAATATCATTTATTTTTTTTACTATCAAATACAATGAAACTTCAATTCAAAAAAGAGGAGAGACTCTTAGTAGAATTCTAAAAAATAATTATTTTTTAGAATTAAATAAATTTATTTTTCAAAAAGTTAATTCTCCTTACCTAGACATTGCTCACAAAATAAAAAAGGGTGAAAATTTAACCAATATTTTTAAAAGTTATAACATAGATGAAAAAGATATTACTAAAGCAAATAGTAAACTTAAAAAATTTATTAAGCCCAATAAATTAAAAATGGGTATGATTTTAGATTTAGTAATTAAGAAAAATATGTCAGGTACTTTAAATTTGATGAAATTAAATCTACCCACTTCTAAATCAATAATGATTAGTTTAGAACGAGATATAAACGAAAAATTTATTGCAAAAAAAACAATTACTCAGTTGTTCAAAAAGCTAGCATTTTCTGAGGGCATTATTAAAAAGAGCTTATATTCTTCGGCAATAAAAAATAATTTAGATCCCAATTTAATTGTAGAATTTGCAAGGGTATATGGTTTTGAAATTGATTTTCAAAGAGATATTAGAAAAAATGATACATTTCAAATTCTATATGAAACTTTTGTGGATGAAGATGGAGAATGGTATTCAAATGATAAAATTATTTACACCTATATGTCTGTTCAAAATAAAGAATTGCCATTGTATTATTATGGAACTGATGAATTTTCTGGATACTTTGATATTAATGGAAAAAGCGCAGAAAAAGCTTTGATGAAAACTCCAATTAATGGAGCTAGACTTTCTTCACCATTTGGAATGAGGAAACATCCCATACTTGGGTATAACAAAAAACATACTGGTACTGATTTTGCTGCAAAATTAGGTACTCCGGTTATGGCCTCCGGAACTGGAACAGTAGTTAAAGCTCAATGGTGTGGTGGAGGAGGAAATTGTATTAAAATAAAACATAATTCTACTTATTCAACTATTTATGCTCATCTTTCCAAATTTGCTAGTGGAATTAAATCTGGAACAAAAATAAGGCAAGGAAAAATTATTGGTTATGTTGGATCTACAGGATTATCTACTGGACCACATTTACACTATGAAGTTATTATGAATGGAAAAAAAATTAACTCTCAAAAATTGAATTTACCATCAGGAAGAATTTTAAAAGGTAAGGATAGAAAAAAATTTGAAGTTCAAAGAATCAAATCAGATGTTTTGTTAGCAGAAACAATATCAAAAAAAAATTAAATTCTAAACCTCTTCACTATTTTGCGGTTGCTGAGAAGAAGAATTTTTTTTATCTTCTAAAATAATTTTATCATCGGAATTTTCTCCTATTGAGGAATTATCCAAATGTGGTTTTGGATTATTTTGTATTGAATTCTGATTTTCAACTACTCTTAAAAAATGATCCGCATGTTGATAATAACTTTCGGATAAAATTCTATCTCCACTTATTGAAGCTTCTTTTGCAAGACCATTATATTTCTCTAATAACTTTTCGGGTCTAAAACCATTTCCACTAAAAGATCTTCCTTGAAAAATTTTTGAAGATGAATTGAAGCCACCGGTTCTCACATCTTGGGAACCATTTCTTCTAAAGCCCCTATCATTACTTCTAAATTTATTTCGTTTTGGTCTATTGTGTCTCATTAAATCACTTGGATTTGTAAATTAATCTTAACTTAATTAAATTTATTTTGTCAAAATAAATTACACGGTGTTCTAAATTAAATTATCTTTGTGCTCATTATGCAACGAATAGTTTTTGTATAATCAGAAAACTTCTTCACTAACCTTAGGCCATTTTTAATCAACACACTTGATACCATGTGGGATTGTCCATTTCCAATTTCCATAAACAGATGCCCTCTAGTTTTGAGTAGTTTTTTCGCTTTTATAATAACTTTAGTTATTGTTTCAAGTCCACTACTTCCGCCATCTAATGCCATTCTTGGTTCAAAACCTTTTATATCTTCATCTAAGTAGCCTATTCTACGAGAACAAATATAAGGCGGATTAGAAACAATGACATCATAGTTGCCCAAGTTAAAATTGTCAACATCACAGTGTATGAATTTAGCTCTTTGCAATAAGTTAAGTTTTCTTGAATTTTTTTTTGCCATATTGAGAGCCTTGAATGATTTGTCTATTCCTGTCCCGTACGAATTTGTTAATTCTTTCAATATAGACAACAGTATGCAGCCAGAACCGGTGCCAATATCTAAAATATTTAAACTACCTTTACCTTTAAATCTTCTTACTACTTGTTCAACAATAGTTTCGGTTTCGGGTCTAGGTATTAATACATTATGGTTCACATTAAAACCTAAACTCCAAAACTCTTTTTTTTTTATAATATAAGACAAAGGCTCATGATTTTTTCTTCTTAAAATAAAATTTAAATAATCGGAAGTTTCTTTTTGTGAAACTTTATATTCGTCATTTGTTAAAAGAAAAACTCTATCTTTTCTAATTGCTTTTGATAATAACAACTCTGCATCAATTTGATGAGAATCAATATTTTGTTTTTTTAAAATTTTAGAGCCCTGTCTAATTAAACTATTAATAATCATTTTTATTCAAAGATTTTAATCTCATTTCTTGAT
>AZYC01000012.1 GCA_000513075.1 alpha proteobacterium SCGC AAA288-G21
AAAAAAAAACCGCCAGACATGGCGGCCATTAGAACAATCAATTTAGCTGTTTAATGCCCGCAAGCTGATCAAATCGGCAGTTCATTATTTAACTAAAATAGGAGGTGTTTGTAAAGATTTTAATTATATTAAAATTTGACTTTATTCATAAATGTAAGTAATTAAGCCCAGTTCTATGACTGATTTTGTTAAAACTAAAGATATAAAAAATAATTGGATATTAGTCGATGCTACAAATGCGATTGTAGGTAGATTAGCTGTATTTGTATCCAAAACTATAAGAGGAAAAAATAAATCTAGTTTTACACCTCATATGGATCATGGTGATTTTGTAATAGTTAAAAATATAGAGAAAATTAAATTTACAGGAAATAAATTTAAAAATAAGAAATATTTTAAACATACGGGTTATCCTGGAGGAATTAAGGAAACAACTCCTGAAAAATTAAGTGCAAAGAAACCTGAAGAAATATTGAAATTAGCTGTTAAAAGAATGTTGCCAGGTGGTCCTCTTGCAAAAAAACAAATGTCTAAATTAAAAATTTACAGGGGAAACAAACATCCTCATGAAGTACAAAATCCTAAGGAAATATCCTTAGTTCAAATGAACAAAAAAAACTTACTTAGAAAATAATGATGGAAAACAATATAAATCTAGAAAATAAAAACCCAAAAAAAATTAAGCTAGACTTTAAAGAAAGTAAGTATGCAACTGGTCGCAGAAAAAAATCTGTAGCTCGAATTTGGATAAAAAAAGGTACAGGAAAAATTTATGTAAATGGCAAAAATATGCCTGACTATTTCACAAGATTCAATCATCAAACGCAAGTTTCTCGACCTCTTGAGATAACAAACAGATCTGCTAATTTTGATGTTAGATGCCAAGTCAAAGGTGGGGGTTTATCCGGACAAGCCGGAGCAATAATCCATGGTATTTCAAGAGCTTTATTAAAATATGAACCAGAATTAAAATCTGATCTCAAAAAAGAAAAACTTACCACAAGAGATTCAAGGTCTGTGGAAAGAAAAAAATACGGTCATAAAAAAGCTAGGCGAAGTTTTCAGTTTTCTAAAAGGTAATTATATATATATTACCACCTATTTAATTTTACTGTTATATTTAAAAGATGAGCAAATATATAAATGTAGCTATTGTTGGTGCAACAGGATACATAGGTCTAGAACTTATTAAACTTCTTATAAAACATCCAAAAGTTAAAATAAAAAATATTTGTGCCCAAAGCTCTATTGGTACCTCAATATATAAATTTGACTCGTCGTTAAAAAAAAAATCATTACCTAAAATTACTAATTTGGCTAACATAAATTTTGATAATATAGATATATTATTTACTGCTCTCCCAAATGGTGAAGCACAAAAAATTTCTAAAAAATTAACTTCAAAAAATAAATTAATTGATTTATCTGCAGATTTTAGATTAGAAAATCCCAAGAACTATAAAAAATGGTATAATATAACCCATAAATCTAAAAATTTAATTAAACATTCCATTTATTCAATTCCAGAATTGATAGATATTAAATTAGACAAATTTAAAATTATAGCTTGTCCGGGTTGCTATCCTACTTCAATCCAGATTCCTTTAGTTCCTATTATTAAAAAAAGACTTATAAATACCAATAATATAATAATAGATTCGAAATCTGGCTACTCAGGAGCTGGTAAAAATTTACTTAAAAAATTCAAATTTAAAAATATTTACGAGTCAATCTCGGCCTATGGTGTTTCCTCACATAGACATTTAGCTGAAATTGACCAACAGTTAAAAAAAATATCTAAAAATAAAATTGAGGTTCAATTTACACCCCATCTATCACCCATGTTTAGAGGTATTCTTTCTACTATTTACGTAAACTTGAACAAAAATATAACTGCAAGAAAAATTTATAAATGTTTAAAAAAATACTATAAAAGTAAATACTTTATCAAATTTGCGAAATTTAATACCCCCATTGGAACTGGAGATATAATTCATACCAATTTTTGTAAAATATCTGTCTGTAATGATAGAATGAATAATAAAGCGATAATTTTAAGTGCAATTGATAATTTAATAAAGGGTGGTTCGGGACAGGCAATGCAAAATATGAATTTATTGTGTGGGTTTAACGAACAGATGGGTTTTAAATGAAAAATTATTTCATAATTTTTATTTTTATTTTTATTATTAATTGCTCATTTAATGAAAAAGGACTCAATGTTACCAACAACAATATATCACATAATGAAATTAATTCCTCTAAAGAATATTCTTTCGAAGAATATGTAAACTTGTTATTAAATAATAATAATTCTAAAAGCTATCCTGATATAAATAATATTCCGGATTAAATATTATGAAAAAAAAAATTAATATAGCTGTAGTTGGCTTGGGAAATATTGGAAGTTATTTTTGCAATGAAATTGTAAAGAAAAAAAAAGATATTTTACTTAAAACAGGAAAAAATTTAAATTTATTATATGTTTCTGCGAAAAGTAAAAATAAAAAAAGACCATTTAAATTCAAAAACAAGCAATGGATTGATAAACCCTTAAATATTGCAAATAATCCTAAGGTAGATATTATTGTTGAGTTAATTGGCGGATCAGATGATTTGGCAAAAAAAATTGTAATTTCTGCTCTAAAAAATAAAAAACATGTAATTACTGCTAATAAGTCATTGATAGCAAAACATGGAAATTATATTTCATATTTGGCTGAGAAAAATAAAGTTAATTTTGAATACGAGGCTTCAGTTGCTTCAGGAGTTCCAATAATTAGATGTATTAAAGAAGGACTAATTTCAAACAAAATATATAAATTAATGGGAATTTTAAACGGCACCTCAAACTATATTTTATCCAGGATGGAACAATCTGGAAAAAATTTTAATGAAATATTAAAAGAGGCAAAAAAACTTGGATATGCTGAGAGTAATCCAAAATCTGACTTAAATGGCGATGATGTAGGTTCTAAGATTAGAATATTGTCCTCTTTATGTTTTCATACACTAATCTCAAAAAATAATATTTTAATTGACGGAATTTATAATATTGAAAACAAGGATATCATCAACGCAAAAAAATTAGGTTATAGAATAAAATTATTGGGTATTACAGAAATGATAAACAAAAATATTTTTGAAAGAGTTCATCCTTGTTTGGTTGATATTAATTCTTATATTGGAAATATAAATGGTGTATTTAATGCTTCGATAATCAATAGTTCTCCAGTTGGACAAACTATTATGCAGGGCAAAGGTGCTGGTCCGGGCCCCACTTCTTCAGCTTTAATGTCAGATTTATATTCTATCTTGAAAGGAAATATAAAATATCCTTTTATCACTCCATATAAATTACGTAAAAAAATCAAACAATTTAATTATTCTAATTATTATTATTCCTGTTATTTAAGATTTGAAGTTAAAGATAAACCGGGTGTTTTATCGAGTATTACTAAAAATTTGGGTGAAAGTAAGATTTCAATAGAAAAATTAATGCAAATTCCAGATAAAAATAAACGTACTGCCTCAATCAATATAATAACTCATAAAACTCTAGAAAAAAGAGTAACTAATTGTTTGCACAAATTAAAGAAAAACAAACATATAATCGGTTCGCCAACTTTCATAAGAGTTGGAGATATCAATGGTAATTGATAAAAAATATTTAGATCCATTCATACTTGCTACGGAAAGAGCTGCCTATGGAGCATCCCTATTTAAAGGAAAGGGAGATAAAATTGCAGCTGATCAATCTGCTGTGGATGAAATGAGAAATCAGTTAAACAAAATTAATATGAAGGGTAGTATAGTAATTGGAGAAGGTGAATTGGATCAAGCTCCAATGTTATATATAGGAGAAAAAGTTGGTAATAAATCAGGTGAAGAATTAGACATTGCCGTAGATCCTTTAGAAGGTACTAATTTCACAGCTAAAAATTTGCCAAACGCATTATCTGTTCTTGCTGTTACAAAAAAAGGTAATTTACTTCATGCTCCAGATATCTACATGGATAAGATAGCTATTGGAGCCGGTTTTCCTGATAATTTGGTTGATCTTGATTTTGGTGTTCAGAAAAATATTGGAAGACTGGCAGATGCTAAAAAAATTTCTCCCAACAAAGTAACTGCTTGCGTACTTAAACGTCCAAGACATGATCAAATTGTTAATTCTTTAAATTCATTAGGTGTTAAAATTAATTTTATTACTGATGGTGATGTCTCAGGAGTTATTTCAGTTGCAGATCCAAAATCAAATATAGATATATATTTAGGAATAGGTGGGGGGCCAGAAGGCGTTCTTGCTGCTGCTGCCCTAAGTTGCTTAGATTGCCAAATGCAAGTGAGATTATCATTCCAAAATGAAGATGAAAAAAATAGATGTAGAGGTATGAATATTAAAGACCTAAATCAAAAATATAATATCAATGACATGGTCAAAGGGGATGTAATATTTTGCGCAACTGGTGTAACCGATGGAGATTTGGTTAAAGGAATAAAGGATCACGGTGATTCATTTGAAGCGGAAACTTATGTTTTACATAAAAGTTCGAATACGAATAAAATAATCAAAAACAACATCAAAAAATGAATTATAAATCAGTTACGGAAAAAAACTGGTTATTTAAACAATATGATGAAAACTACGCAAAAAAAATATACGAAACATTTCATTTTAGTGAAATTTTATCTAAAATTATTTCAATAAGAAAAATTGAATTAGATCAAATAGAAAATTTCATTAATCCTACTATTAAAAAAAATATTCCGAATCCTAATTCAATTAAAGACATGGACATTGCGACAAGCACAGCAATTTCGCATATACAAAAAAAAAATATAATTGGAATATTCGGAGATTATGATGTTGATGGTGCCACTTCAGCAGCTATTTTGGCAAAATATTTTAAACAAATAAATCAACCTTTTGAATTTTTAATTCCAGACAGAATAAAAGATGGTTACGGTCCCAATGAAAAAGGATTTGATTTTTTAATCAATAAAGGTTCAAAATTAATTATCACCGTTGACTGTGGTATCTCCTCTCATATGGCTATTTTACATGCAAGAAATAAAAGTATAGAAACTATAGTTATTGATCATCACCAAGGAGATGTAAAACTTCCAGAGGCAACCGCTATTGTAAATCCCAATAGAATCAATGATGAGTCTAAATTGTCATATCTTTGTGCGGCAGGAGTTTGTTTTATGTTTTTGGTATCATTGAATAACAAATTAAGAAATTTAGATTGGTTCAAACTTAATAATGTTAATGAACCCGATATTTTAAATTTTTTGGATCTAGTTAGTTTAGGAACAGTTTGTGATGTTGTTCCCATTGTGGGGTTAAATAGAGCAATTGTTAAACAAGGGTTAAAGGTTTTGGGGAGACGAAAAAATATTGGTCTAAAAACTTTATATGACAATAGTAAAATAAACAGCCAACCTAACGCCTATCATCTAGGTTATATAATAGGACCGAAAATTAACGCAGGAGGAAGAGTTGGTAAATCAACATATGGTACAGAAATATTAATTTCTGAAAATCAAGAGAGGGTTGATTACCTAGCCAAAAGGTTAAATGACTTTAATGAATACAGAAAAAAAATTGAATTTGAACTTTTTCGTAAAATTGAAAATGAAACAAAGGATAGTAAAGACCCCATTTTATTCGTTCAAGGAAGAGACTTTCATGAAGGAATAATAGGAATAGCCGCATCAAGAATTAAGGATAAATACAATAAGCCTTGTGTAATTATTTCAATTAATGGAAATATTGGAAAAGGTTCTGCAAGGTCTGTCTTTGGTTTTGATATTGGGGCCATTTTTATTTCGGCCGTTCAGAATAAAATCTTAATCAATGGAGGAGGACATAAAATGGCTGGAGGATTTTCAATAAATATCGATAACATTGAAGTATTTAAAGAATTTTTAATTAAAAAATATAATAGTTTATTTATCGAGAAAGATAATTGTAAAACTTTGTATTTAGATTCTATAATTTTGCCAACTGCATTAAACACTGAATTCTATAATAATATTAATGTTCTATCTCCTTTTGGCACAGGAAATCCTGAGCCAAAATTTTTAATTGAAGATCTAAAATTAGCTAATTCAAACATTGTCGGTAATCAGCATATCAAGGCGATTTTTTATAGTAAAAATAATAATGTTGTAAAAGCTATTGCGTTTAATTCGATCGGCACTGTACTAGAATCCTATTTGGTTAAAAATAATAAAAGTTCTATGAGTATTGCGGGTACGTTAACATCTAATAATTATAATGGAAAAAATAATATTGAGTTTGTAATTAATGATATTTCTGTTAATAACATATAAATTTCTCAATTGGTCCCATCGTCTATCGGTCAGGACACATGGTTTTCATCCATGAAAGAGGGGTTCGATTCCCCTTGGGACCGCCAAGTATGATATAAAACTTAATTTGAAAACTTTAATTATTAGAACTGATAGGCTGGGTGATTTTTATCAAACAATTCCCTATATAAATTGTTTAACAAGAATTTATGGAAAAACAAATGTCGATATTGTAGTAAAAAAACACATTTATCCTCATATTAAAAAAAAAAAATATTTATATAATAGTCTTTTTTCTTTTGAAAAAAATGGAATATTTAACAAAGTTTTCTTAATTCTAAAATTAAGAAAAAATAATTACAAACAAATAATAATATTTGATGGCAAAGACAGATCAATAATACTGTCAAAATTTTTAAATGTTGATAAAATTTTTCATACTTATCCGCAGAAAAAAATAAATCTTTTAACGAAAATATTTTTTTCTAAAAAATATACAACTATTTCAGACAATCAGACCATGCCACTTAAATATTTGTATAAAAGTATTTTAGATAAAATTGGTGTTAGAATTATTAAAAGAGACTATAAAATTTTGTTACATAAAAATATAAAAAAAGTAAATATTTTAAAAAATGAAAATATTAAAAACAGAAAATATATTCTTATACACATTGATGAAAAATGGTTTTCAGATTTTTATTTAAAAAAATATACTGATATTTATTTAAAGAAAAATGATTTTTTTATATTTATAAAAAAAATTGTAAAGAAGTGTCATGCGAATTTGATTATTACAACTGGCACAATAGATTTGCCTTTCATTACAGAAATATCTAATGAATATTTCAATTTTAATAAAAAGGGTTATTATTATTTAAAAATTGGAAAATATAAAATAATTTTGTTAAAAAAAATTTCTATTGAAAATTTAGAAATCGTTACTATGAATGCAAAATCCGTAATCACCTGTCATGGACCTTTGTCATTGATTTCTGGAAGTTTCAATGTAAATTTGATTGATATAATAGAAAAAACTCAAAAAAAATGGTATGAGCGCCATACTTCCCACATAATGAAATACAATAAATTGTATAGGATAAAATTTAGTAAATTAGCTAAACAAATTATACTAAAGGTAAAATAATGACATATTGTGTATATTTATTGATTAGCAGTCATAAGAGTAGAGTGCTCTCTTACGTTGGGTATACAAAAAATTTAAAAAATCGTCTAAATCTCCACAATATTTCACGAGGCGCTAAATATACAAGGGGCAAAAAGTGGATTGTTTTTCATAAAGAAATTTATAATACTAAATCAAAAGCAATGTCTAGAGAATATGAATTAAAAAAAGATAGAAAATTTAGAAATATCTTAAGAGAAAAATTCAAAATAAATGGCAAAAAATACATATTTTATAAAAACAGACTTCAATGAAAATTTCTATCCTATTACCATACAAAGAAAATTTTTCACCCACTTATGCTGGTGCTGTATCTTTATTTGTAAAAGATACTGTTAAATTAAGTGAATATAAAAAATACATTACCGTCTTTGGAAATACAAATTTAAAAAATATATTTAAACTTACCTATAAAAATATAGGTTTAAAAAAAAATATAATTCAAAGCGGCAGCAAAATTTACGTAAACGAATTTTTAAAGTTCGAAAATAAATCACCTTCTGATTTAATAGAGATTCATAATCGACCAAATTATTTTCATTTAATACATGAAAAAATTAATAACCAAAAAATAGTTTTATATTTTCATAATGATCCACTTACTATGACTGGCTCAAAATCCTCAGTTGATAGAAAAAAATTATTAAATCATGCAACAAAAATTATTTTTAACAGTCATTGGTCAAGAAAAAGATTTTTACAAGGTATTGGAGGAATTCATTTAAATTCAGAAAAAATTACCGTAATTTATCAGTCAATTAGTCCGGCAAAAGTAGAATTAGAAAAGAAAAAAAAATGGATTACTTTTGTTGGTAAATTAAACCAAGCAAAAGGTTATGATTTATTTGGAAAAGCCATTTTAAGGATTCTAAAAAAATATAAACAATGGAAAGGAATAGTTATTGGGGACGAAGCAAGAACAACTCTTGTTTTTAAACATAAAAGACTCAATATAATGGGTTTTACAAATCATAATAAAGTATTAGAAATTTTTAAAAAAACAAGTATAGCGGTGGTTTGTTCAAGATGGAATGAACCATTGGGCAGGTCAAGCCTTGAGGCTTCTAGTCGAGGATGTGCAACCATTATTAGTAATAGGGGAGGTCTACCAGAAACTATTACCCATGGAATCATTTTAAAAAAATTAAATGTTACCTCTGTTTATAATGCAATAAGAAATTTAATTGAAAATGAAAATAATAGAAAACATTTACAAACATTATCTATAAAAAACTTTTTTCATACAAATAAATTAAGTTCACAAAAAATGGATGATTATAGAAAAAATATTTTACAGACAAAGTTGGCAAAAAAAAATTCAGTTAATCACATTCCAAAAAGTTTGCGTATCTTGCATGTTACTAATTTTAATGAACGCCATGATGGAAGACTTTTTTTTAATACTGGCAGAAGAATTAATAACGGTCTTATTAGACTTGGTCATAGTGTTTTAGAATTTAGTGATAGAGATATAGTTAGGCACTATAAGAGTTTTAGAGACCATACTGGTTCAAAAGCTTTAAATCGTAAATTGATCAATACCGTTTATAATTACAAGCCAGATTTATTGATTTTTGGGCATGCTGATCTCATAAAACCTGAAACCATAGCTTATTTAAAAGATAATTATAAAGATTTAAAGGTTGCCCAATGGTTTTTGGATCCACTTATTAAAAACGGACCAGATTATGAAAAAAATAAATCAAGAATTTTAGATAAAATAAAATTTACAGATACAAATTTTTTAACCACTTCACCTGATGTTTTAGATTTTTTACCTAAAAATAAACCATGTTTGTTTATACCCAATCCATCGGATCCATCTTTTGAGGTTTTGAATAATTACAGAAATAATCAGTGTTCTATGGATGTTTTTTTTGCTCTAAGTCATGGTGTACATAGAGGTATTTTAAAAAAGGGTAAACACGATGAGCGCGCGGATTTTGTTAATAAACTAATAGAGAAAACACCAAACGTTAAGTTTGATTTATATGGAATAAATAACATTCAACCAATCTGGGCTGATTCATACCTAAAATCAATTGCTAATGCAAAAATGGGAATTAATTTAAGCAGGGGTAATCCAATTAAATATTACAGTAGCGATAGAATTACTCAATTCGTAGGTAATGGCCTTCTTACATTTATTCACGACAAAACTCATTACAATAATTTCTTTTCAGAAGATGAAATTATATTTTATAATAATGTTTCTAATCTTTCAGAAAAAATTCAAAAATTTGCAAAAGATGATTTTTTAAGAAAAAAGATTGCCAAAAAAGGAAAAGCGAAATATATGAAATTTTTTAACTCTACGATAGTGGCTGATTATATAATTAATAATACTTTTGAATATAGTTATAAAAAAAACACTTATTTGTGGGAAAATGTTAATAATTAAATCTCTATTATAAAGGTAAAAAAATATAATTATTTTTTGTAATAGAATTTCTTAGTTTTTCTGTTTTAGTTAAATTATTTTTTTCTAGGAAGTAAGATTTGTATCCTAAATTATTAATAAATTCTATTGTGCTTTCAATTTTTTCATTGGTATATCGCTCTTCAATTTCGACAAGTAAATTTGGTTTTCTTTTTTTTATAATTTCTTTAGCTCCTACAAGGATAGCTTTTTCATGACCCTCGGCATCAATTTTAATAAAGCCGATTGGATTGTTTATTAAAATATTATCCAATTTAACTGTTTTTACTTTAAAACTATTATATTCCGAATTAATAATATTATTTTTATGAATAGTAGCTCTTCCTGACTCATACATCTCTTCATAATTATTCTTATTAGCATATTTATTTCTTATTGGTATTCTTAATTGAGTCTCACCATTTTTATCTGATAATGCTACATTATATAAAGTTAAATTTTTAATTAACTTCTGTAAATTTTTATTTAAATAAGGAAATATTAATGGATTTGGTTCAAACGAGTGTACATGTTTACTAATTTTTGCTAATTGAAAAGTGTAAACACCTCTATACACACCCACGTCAACGCTTTCTGAAACTTTGTCTACAATTTTATCTAAAAATAAAAGTTCTTCTTCATACTTTTTTTTATATGCTCTAATTAATCTTTTTTTTAAAAGGTATTTTTCTGATAGAAGAAATTTTTTGAAGAAATATTCAATTTCTTTATTAAATTTAAAACGCATTAATTATATTTTAATTTTATTTAAAGCATTATTTTTAAATAAGTTTGCTTCTTTAATGTAGCGTCTAACCATTTGAGTAGTTTTATGACCTGTCATTGCCATAATACTTCTTTCATCTGCGCCTGACTCTGCAGAGACTGTTGCAAAACCTGATCTTAAACTATGACCTGAATAATTTTTGTTTTCTATACCAGCAACATCTAAATAATTTTTCAATAATAATGCAACTGACTGATCTGTTAGTCGGTTTTCGCTCAGTTTAGAACCTTTAGAAAAACGTCTAAATAATGGGCCAGATTTAATATTTGATATCTCTAACCATTTTTTTAAATGCAATACTGGGCAGTAATTTTGATTGGAAAAGTAGGGGAGACCTTTAACCATTCCTTCGCCGAATTGGTCTGTCTTTGACCTTCTAATGACGATTTTGACCCCTTCTGGAACTAATTCTATATCATTATAATCAATTGACACTAGTTCAGATCTTCTAAAGCCTCCTCCAAATCCAATAAGGATTAAGGTTTTATCTCTAATTTTTTTGATTTCTTTAGTTTTTTCATTACCTATTACATTAATTATTGATTTTAACTGATTGATTAATATTGGTTTTTTTCCTTGCTGAAAACTTCCTATTTTACGCTTAATACCCATTAAATTTTCTATAATTATAGGGTGTTTAGTATCAAGATAATGACCTTTTAGTTTGTGAATCACGCCTAATGATACCAATCTCCTCTTTAAGGTACTAATCTTAGCACCCTTTGATGATAAGTAAGTTAAATATAAAGCAACTATTTTTGAATCAGTGGGAAAGGTTTTAAGGCTATTTTTTGCACAAAAAAATGAAAAATCCTTAAAATCAGATCTATATGCACGAATAGTATTATTCGCCCTAGAACTTTTAAGGTTGTTTAGAGTTTGGTCCTGCAAAGCTTTTATGTCAGTAATAAGCTCATTCATATTTATTACTATTGATAACCATTAATTATCGTTAGTAATATATCAAGTGATTTTTAATGTCAATGAATATAATGAATAAAAATGATTAGAAAAATAAGCATAAATGATAAAGAAAATTGGAAAAAACTATACAAAGGTTATGCAGATTTCTATAAATCTCCAATAAATGACAAAATTTTAGATACAGTCTGGAGTTGGCTATTGGACAAAAATCACGAAGTAAAAGGAATTGTCTATGAAATTGATGGAAATCTTACTGCTCTGGCCCATTATAGGGCCATGCCACGCCCTCTAAAAGGCAAATATATAGGTTTTCTTGATGATTTGTATGTTGATCCTACCTATAGAAATCAAAAAATTGGTCAAAAGTTAATGAATGAAATTAAAGTCATATCAAGGTCAGAAAAATGGGATTTGGTAAGGTGGATAACACGCAAGGACAATATTAAAGCCAAATCCTTGTATGATAAAATATCTGAAAAAACGAATTGGGAAGTCTACGAGATGAAGCAATAAATATCAGGATATAGCTAAAAATAGACCCTTGAATACACTAAAAACCTTTAATTTCGACACTTTTTGACTATTTTTGAGTGTATTATCTACTTTGCTATTATACACCCTTCAGTTGTACCATTTATGGTAAAATCGCTAAATAAGCCCCTTCTATGGACGTTTAAACGCTATATTCTAATATTACAATGCTTAGAATTTATTTAGTTTTATTACTCTGAGTTCATCTAATCGTTAGCTAAATAACAATCATTTATCAATATTGTTTTTCAAAGTCTGTTTCATTTTTCAAATTATCCTTATTTTACGCCATTTATTCATGTTAATTGACTCTAATACTATTATAGTAAAATATACTACTATTACTTAATATATAACTTTAATTTAAATAAATTAATGATATATTACAATGACTTAATTATAATTCTTAATGTATAAGATTAATATATAGGTATAATCAATAAATTTGTAACACCCTGCCCTAACTGATGTGAATTGAGGGTTTTAACGAAGACTCTCTTATGAAGATATATAAACCACTAACTATAATTATAAATAGTCCTAAAAAGGTATAACCATCAGGAAAATCCATAAAAAAGTAATACCCCAAAGTGACATTTGTAACGATTTCAAAATAACCGAAAGGTGCTAATTTAGACGCATCAGCATATTTAAGGGATAATATTAAAAAGAAATGGCCAAGACATGCAAATATACCCATTAAAGCCAACAACGACCATTGATTAAAAGTGGGATTAATCCATACAACGGGAACTACAAATGAAGCAAATACAGCCCCTACTACACCCGTTAATAATAAAGTTAATAAAGGACTGTCTGAGGTGTGTAATTTACGAGTTATAATAAGATAAATACCATAAAAAAAACCTGTTCCTAATGCAGCAATACTTGCTAGATTAAACTCTATAAAACCTGGTCGAATTACAATTAAACTCCCTACAAAACCAACTAATACAGCAGACCATCTTCTGAATCCTACTTTTTCACCTAAAATAATAGGAGATAAGGCTGTAGTAATCAAAGGTGCTACAAATGCAAGAGTTAAAGCTTTAGCCATTGAAATTATAGAAATAGAATAAAAGAATAATACATTCGCAATAAACAAAGTTAATCCTCTTAAAATTTGTAACTTAGGTTGAGTAGTCCAAGTCAAATTTTTTCTAAAGAAAAAAAACATAAAAGGCAAAGCAAAAAAAACAGTAAAAAAATATCTTGCCCATGTAATTTGAAAAAAAGATAAATCAGAACTCAAATATTTAGCAATAGTGTCCATAAAGGGTAATATGGCCCACGCCAATAAATTATAAGAAATTGCTTTCATTTTTTTAATAAAAATATTTTAGAGATAGAAATACAACTATAGGGACTGTAATAAATGATAGGAATGTAGAAAGAACCACTGTACTGGCGATACTATTAACTATTTTTTTAGGTGAATAAATTTCTCCAATTAAATAAGTCAACACGGCAGATGGCATAGATGTTTGTATAAACATTACACCAGCTTCAACACCAGTTAAACTAAATATCCGGACAAATCCAAACCCTACTATTGGGCCAATAATAATTCTGATAAATGAAAAAAATAAACTTTCCTTAAATGAAAATATCTTTAACTTGGCTAAAGCTACACCTAATGACATTAGTACTAAAAAAATTGTGGAATAAGAAATTAAAAATGTAGCATTTTCTATAAATTTTGGTGATGGAATTCTATAATAAACAAAAAACAATGAAATAATTAGAGCATATATTGCAACACAATTTATAAGAGGTTTAACAGAAAATTTTCTACTTGCTAAAAAAATATTTAATGTAAAATGAAAAACAACAATAACTGTAGTTACTGCCGCAGCTATTGCCAAACCTAGTTTACCATAGGCAAAAAGACAAATTGGCATACCCATATTGCCTGTATTTGGCAATATTAAAGGGGGAAGCAATCTATATATATCTTTTTTAAGAATTTTAAGTACTAAAATACCTATAATTGCAAACAATCCAACATATAATAATATGTAGTAAAAAAATCTTAAAAGTAAGTCAAATTCGATATTTGAAGAAGTAAGTGAATAAAAAATGATACAAGGAAGACCTATATTTCCAACTAATTTTGTTATGAACTTAGTGTCAAATTTTGGTTCTTTTTTACCAAACCAATAGCCTATTCCTATAGTTAAAAATACGGGGAATAATACCTCAAAAAGCTTTATATAGAGTTCCATATGGTCTCAAAAAATAAGAAGTTTTTATTGGTCTATTTTTTGTTTTCTTTATTTTCAATAAAATGTCTTTTAAAAATACCTTTTTTCACTAATCTTTTTTCGTATAAATCAATTTCTTTTACCAAGTATCTGTCATAGAAATGAATAATAGCTATTAATAAAACGATAAACGCGACAATTATAGTTAACAATGTAGCTGCACTCATTCTAAGCTAACCTCATTCTGTATATTTCTAAATTTCTTTCAAATTCACTTAATCGTTTCCATATACTTCTAAGTTCTGTAATTGTTGTCCAATTGTGTAGGAATAAAGCAAAACCCCCGTGAACTCGCGAAAAAGCATTTGAAACCTGCATCAGTACACCAAGTGTGATTAATCCTGTAAATAAACCAGGACCCATTATTAAATATGGTGCAATAATCATAAATTGATCATAAGTATGCATCCATCCATCAAAATAACCGTAATGAAGATAAAGTCGATGATAGTTAAATCTAATTCCAGTAAATAATTCCAGTAAAGTTTCCGTTTGTGCATAATTTTTTTTATCATCTTCACCAAGAACAAGATCTTTTCTAAATGCAGCCTCTACTCTTTGATTTTTATATTCTAATCCAGGTAATTTAATTCCTACAAACCATGAAATAACAATACCACCCAATGAAATGATTAAAGTAAACCAAACTAACGAACCTTGTATATCTCTTAATATTGGAATATCTACTTTATCACTTAAAGTCCAAAGAATTGGAATAAATGCAATTAATGTCATGAATGCTCTGATGACCTGCAAACCTAATGACTCAATTATCCGTGCAAATCTATTGCAATCCTCTTGTATTCTTTGACTGGCCCCTTCTATTTCATTTTCTACTGCTTGCCACTTGGGAATATAATTGAAAGTCATTGCTTCTCTCCATCTTAATCCATAAATACGAGTGAACCAGCCCGTAAAGATTGCTAAAAAAATATAAGGAAATGCAATAACTACAAAAGAAAGATCTCCCTTAAAACCATTTAAAACGTACTCTAGAGAAACTAACTGACTAAAAAAAAGTTGTATTCCTTCCTGTGGGTTGTCAACATAATCCCCTGCGTTCTGTAAAAGATCATAAAATTTTTTGTACCAAGTATTAATGGCTACCGTCATTTGGACTTGAAACCAAAGTGAAACCATTAGAAGCAACAAGCCTCCCCAAGACCACAGCCTCCATTTTTTTTCCAGGAAAAAACTTTTTAACATTTATTTAATGGTCATTGATTTTTAATAAAGTTATCTGCGTAAGACTTTTTGACTATTTTACTCTTTTGAGGTTCAATTATATAATATTCAATGTTATTTTTTTTAGCGAAATGAATGGCTAATTCTTTGGAATCAAACTCTAACTTCACTTCAGACATGGTATCAGTTGATGTCTCCCAGCCCATCATAGGATTTACTCCTGTATCTTGTGTTTCAAATTCTAAAATCCATTTTTTAGTATTTCCTTTACCAGACTGCATTACGGACTTTGTAGGAATATATATTTTAGCTTTTTTCATAAATGTAATGGTCGGGGCGGCAGGATTTGAACCTGCGACCCTCTGGTCCCAAACCAGATGCGCTACCAGGCTGCGCTACGCCCCGATTGCTTGCTTAGTTTTATAGGTTATACATGCCTTTTTATCAATTGAAAGATGTTTGGATGTTGCGATTTGTTAACATTTGTAGAGCAAAACTACATACCTATCTCATACCTGGAAGCAATGGATAGTTTTAGGTGTTCTATAAAAACTCATACCTGGCTCATACCTTGACATCGGGCAACAGAACGTCACCACTAACCTCATGGCATTGTTGATCAATTAGCATGAAATCTTCTAAATAAAAAAAATGATAACATTATGATTCATTAATAAAATTTTTTAGAATTTTATTTAATTTTTTCTTTTTTTAGTTCTTTTTTTAATTCGTCATATTCATACATTTTTATTTTCATAAAATTAATTGTTAATTTAGTTTTCCGTGATATTCCACGTGGAGTTAGAATATACATATATTTCAATTTATTTGGATTTTTTTCAAAATTTCGAATTTTAAGTAATCCTTTTTTTTTTAAAGCTTTAATACAATAGTTTAATTTACCTAAACTAAACCCAAGCTTATTCGCAAGCTGTCGTTGTGTAAGTTTATTAAAACTATCTATTTTTCTTAAAACATTAAAATGATCTTGATCATTTGTCATATTAATTATTATGTTCAATTATTGAACAATATACATATACAACATATTTTGTAAATACTTATAAAATCACCAAATTGTAAGATATTAAATGATTTTAATAAAAAATAACTGTTTTGCAAAAAAAAATTGTGTTATAAATCAAAATATCTTAAATTTTACTTATTGATTTAATCTGAAAACAAAATGAAAAAAAAATTAAATTTCAACAAGGCTATAAATGAGTAGTAAAACACGAGTATTGTTTGTTTATCCAAACGAAAGACAAATGAGCGTCATACCGCCAGCAATAGCGATTATGTCTCAATTGCTAAAAGACAATGGGCATGTCACTGGACTTTTTGATACTTCTTTTTATGAATTTGAAGATAATATTTCAGTAGGTGATTCGGATAAGCAACAAACTGAATCTCTTCAAGCTCGTCCAATTACCGATAAGGATGATGATGATTTACATTTTTCAAAAATTAATACTGACCCTGCTGCAGATTTAAGAAAAAAAATCACTGAATTTAGTCCCGATCTTTTAGCAGTTTCATGTACAGAAACTACTTTCCTTCGTGGATTAAGACTAATTTCTAAAACACGAGACATGGGAATTAGAAATATTTTTGGTGGTGTCTTCCCTACTTTTGCCCCACAACTAGTGATGAATTATGAAGTAGTTGATATGTGTTGCGTAGGTGATGGTGAAAACGCAATTATAGACCTTGCTGATTGTTTAAGTCGAGGAGAAGATCATTCTGATGTAACAAACCTTTGGGTTAGAAAAAAAAATGGTACAATCAAAAAAAATCCACTGACAAAACCTGTTGATATTAATCAATTACCTACAATAACAGACATAGGTCTTTTTGGTGACAGACGTTTTTATCGTCCAATGGGAGGCAAAATCAGAAGATTATTACCTGTAGAAACCCATCGAGGATGTCCTTACACATGTTCTTTTTGTAATTCTCCATCTCAAAATCGATTATATGCTGGCAATGGAAATTTTTTTAGAAAAAAAAGTATGGATCTAGTGAAACAAGAAATAGAACAACACATAAATATATGGAAAGCTGAATATATATTCTTTTGGGCTGATACTTTTCTAGCTTGGTCACCAAAAGAATTCGATGAATTCTGCGAAATGTATCAAGATATAAAATTACCTTTTTGGTGCCAAACAAGAATAGAAACTATTAGCGAATATAAATTTAAAAAACTTAAAGATGTTGGTCTAAATCGAATTACTTTTGGTATGGAACATGGTAACGAAGATTTTAGAAGAGATGTTGTAAAAAGAAATTATACAAACAAAAGTGCAATCGAATTAATGAAAATACCTGAAGAACTTGATATTACTTTTTCTGTTAATAATATTATTGGTTTTCCTGGAGAAAATCGTGATTTAGCATTTGATACAATTGAACTTAATCGACACTTTAAATCAGATGATTGCAGCTGTTCCACTTTAATCCCTTTTGCTGGAACCGAAATTAGACAAATTGCAGAATCACAAAATTTAATTAAATCTGATCAAATTTGTACGATTAGCAACGCTACAGAAGAAGGTATACTCGATATGCCTCAATGGAGAAAAAAAGAAGTTGCAAAATTACGCAATACTTTTGCGATGTATGTTAAATTTCCAAAAAATAGATGGCCTGAAATTAAAAAAGCAGAAACTGATCGAGAAGTTCATTCTAAATTAACCGCTGAATTTATTGACACCTTCTGGTCAGAACCAGAAGAAGACTTAAGAGAAGCAGCAAAGGGACTTTTTTAGGTATTTGCTTATAATTTTTTTTGATTTTAGATAAAATAATTGAAAAAAATATCTCTAATGATAAAAAAACTAAATGATTCTAGAATGTAAAAATTGTCTAAAAAAATTTACAGTAAAAGACAGCGATATACCTAATAAAGGAAGAACTGTTCAGTGCGGTAATTGTTCTAGACAATGGCTCCAGATGCCTATTCATTCTGCTGTTACAACTAATAATTTAGATGTAGAAAAAAAATCTTCAAAAATTTCTTCTCCGGTTACTTCTGACAACTTGGATGTATATGGTGATTCAAGTCAAGACCTTTCCAAAAATGAACTCATGGGTTCGGATGGAAAAAAATATAAATTTCTTGGAAGTCAGTGGGCCGAAATGTTACCATCAGGTAAAATTGGAAGATTGGCTAGAAAAAAGATCTCAAAAGAACTAAACGAATTAGTCGATAGAAAAAAGGTTAAAAAAAATAAGACAATTCAAATATCAAATCAATCAATTAATCAATATCATGAGAAACAAAATAACGGGATGGGCATATTTAGTTTTTTGATAGTTTTGGTTATTTCTGTTGTTGCAATAATATTACTTTTAGATACTTTCAAACATCAATTAATTCCTTTCTTTCCTGATTTAGACAATTACTTGGTTTATGTTTTTGAAACCTTAAACAATATTTATATTATTATAAAAGATTTTTTTAATAACTATAAATAAATGATCAATTACATAAGCGCACCATTTAAATGGTTTTTTAAGTTAGAAGCCGCAAGTGGTTTGGTTTTACTTATAGGAGCTGCTATTGCCCTGATTCTAAGTAATTCAGATTTAAGTGGATATTACTTTGGTATATTAAAAACTCACATATTAATTGGTACTCAAAATTTTGGTTTAGATTTAAGTATTCTTCATTGGATCAATGACGTATTGATGTGTGTTTTTTTCTTTGTTGTCACTTTGGAAATCAAAAGGGAATTTGTTCATGGTGAACTTTCAAGACCTAAACAAGCATCATTACCAATAATCGCAGCTATAGGTGGTATGGCTGTGCCAGCGATTATTTATGTAATAATCAACTTTGAAACTGGTAATACACTTAAAGGCTGGGCAATACCTTCAGCGACTGATATTGCTTTTTCAATTGGTGTTTTGTCATTATTAGGTAAGCGAGTTCCAGTTTCTTTAAAAGTTTTTTTACTGGCTTTGGCAATAATCGATGACTTGGGTGCAATTATAATCATAGCCTTCTTTTATTCAACTGAACTGCAAAACATGTATTTAATTTTAATGATGGGATCTTTTTTGACTTTACTCATTATTAATAAATTTGGAGTGAAAAAATTCGTACCTTACTTCTTAATTGGGCTATTCCTCTGGAATTTTACCCATGAATCTGGAATTCATTCGACAATATCAGGAGTTCTCTTAGCTCTCACAATACCTCATCGTGTTCATGAAAAAGACTTTTCACTATTATTAAAATTGGAACATATTTTATCACCCTATGTTGCCTTTGGAATTATGCCTCTGTTTGCTTTAGCAAACGCAGGCGTTTCATTTGATGGAGTATCAATGAACTCCTTGTTGGCGCCTGTTCCTTTGGGAATTTTATGTGGATTATTTTTTGGAAAACAAATTGGAGTATTTCTATTTTCTTATCTATCTATAAAATTTAAATTTGCAGAAATGCCTTCAAATTCAAATTGGCTTAAATTGTATGGAGTTGGTATTTTGACAGGTATAGGATTTACTATGAGTTTATTTGTTGGAAATCTAGCTTTTATTGAAAACAATCAATATATGGATGGAGTAAAAATTGGCGTTTTATCAGGATCAATGTTATCAGCTTTGATTGGATATTTATTACTAATGTTAGTTACAACTAACAGGAAAAAGAAATAGAAAAAGCTTCAGTTCAAATTCAATAATTATTTAACACAATATTTTTAATATATTTTTTGAGATCAATTTTACCAAAATATTTATAAACTTTATTAGATAGATTCATATTTGTTAATGCTGAAGCATATCTTTCTCCAGGTCTATTTGGTAAATATCTGATTTTTGTTCCAAACATTTTAGCCACATCTAAAATTGAATAACTTTTATGGTTTGCAATATTATAATGTCTGCAAAGATTTTTTTCCCAAGCTTGGTAACAAATTCCAACAGTATCAGAAATATGAGTAAATCTTCTTGTCTGAGTACCTGGCTTAACAATTGGTAAAGGTTTTTTTGATTTATAATGATCTTCGAAAATTCCTATTACTGTTGCCATTTCACCTTTGCATATTTGGTGTGGACCGTAAACATTGTAAAAATAAATTACTTCATATTTAAAGTTAAACCATTTCTTTAAATTTTCTAGCAATTCTAAATTTTTTGCTTTTGTAAAAGCATAAGGAGACAAGTTTTTATCATTTCCCTTGTTTCCCAAAGACGCTGATGTAGCGGAGTAGACAAGTTTGATTTTATTTTTTAGACAATAGTTAAAAACAGCATTACTTCCGATAGAATTTGAATTAATACATTCGTTCATTTTTTTAAAACTTTGATAAATCCTAGCAAATTCACCAAAATGAAAGATAGAATTGATATTTTTATAATTTTTTAAAACTCGAGAAATGTTTTTTGTATCTTCTCTTATATAATTTACTCTTATATTTTTAATATGATTTTTTTTTAGTCCTGAAGAATAATTATCAATACTAATTATTTTATATTTTGTTTTTTTTAACAATAATTTAATTAAATTAGTACCTACAAAACCTGCGCCGCCAGTAATAATAATTTTATTTTTTTTCATTTTATAGTTGTATTTTTAATCCATCAAACGCCGGTTTTACATTTATTGGTACCTTTTTCAATAAACTATTGTAATCCAGATCCGAATGTAAATTTGTCAAAATAGTTTGTTTAGGTTTAATCTCATTTATAATTCTTAAGACTTCATTAAAAGAGAAGTGTGACGGGTGAGGCTTAAATTGCAAACAGTCAATTATAAAATATTTTAAATTTTTTAAATTTGCTATGTTCGAGCTAGAAAATTGGTTGCAATCTGCTATATAAGCAGAATTATTTAATATATAGCCAATACTATTAATTTTTCCGTGTTTAACTTCGATTGATTTAAATTTAATTAATTCATTTCCATTACCTAAAGAAAAAACTTTTTTTAATTTATTAGCTTTAACTATAGCGGGATAACCAGATGTATTTTCAAAAGAATATGAAAAACTTTTCTTAAGATATGTTAGTGTCTTTATATCAGCATAAATATCTATTTTTTTTTTATTATTTTGAAAAAAAACTCTTAGGTCATTTATTCCATGCGTTTGATCAGCATGAAGATGAGTATATAAAACTGAGGTTATATTTTTTATTTTATTTTTTAACANTTGAAATCTCAGATCAGGAGAAGTATCGATTAAAATATTATTATTTCCCCTAGAGATGAGAGCGGAACTTCTAGTTCTGTAGTTTTTTTTATTATTTTTATCACAAGATCCCCAAAAACCATCTGCTCTAGGAACGCCCATTGAGCTACCACAGCCCAAAATTGTTAGAAAAGTTTTCACAAATTTATTGAAAATAATTTAATAAAATTATTAGATGTATAATCTATTAAGTCGTCATAAGAAATATTTTTAATTTCTGCCAATTTTTGTGCAGTATATTTTATAAACGAAGGTTCATTAGTAGATCCTCTTTTTGGTTCAGGAGCAAGAAATGGTGAATCTGTCTCAATAAGAAGTCTGTCAATAGGTATTGAAGATGCTGTTTCTTGTAGTTTAATGCTTTTTTTAAAAGTAATTATTCCACTTAAAGAAATATATGCACCTAAATCAAGCAACTTTTTTGAGAAATTCGAAGATCCAGTAAAACAATGCATAAGTATTTTTGGTTTCTTGGAAGAAAAATCTTTCAAAATATTAAAAGTATCAATTTCAGCATCTCTAGAATGAACTATAATAGGAAGATCAAGGTCAATAGCTGCCTCGATGTGTTCTATAAATTTTTTTTTTTGAATTAACTTATCACTATTTTGATAATAATAATCTAAACCTGTCTCTCCTATTCCAATAATTTTATTACTTCTGCCTTTAAGTTCTAACAACTTTTTTTTATCAACATCAACATGATCTTTTGTCTCATGAGGGTGAATTCCTAAAGTTCCATAAATATTTTCATGCTTTGAAATAATTATTTTAACTGTTTCAAAGCTTTTTAAACTTGTTGAGATTGTTAAAAAAAATTTAACACCAACTAATTGTGCTCTATTTATAACTTCGTTTAATTTTTCATATAATGGTGAATGATCCAGGTGACAATGTGAATCAATCATTATTTTTTTCAATCTTTTTAAAAAGTATTCCTTGATTTATTATTTTTGTTCCGGACTTATTTATAAGATGATCAGTGATACTACTAAGTTTTAAAGTTTTGGTACTTATATTTAAAGATACAAGAGCTTTATTTGCCGAGTATGGTATTATTGGCAACAACAAAATTGAAATTTTCCTTATTATTTCTAAAGAAACGTAAACTATTGTATTTAATCTTCTTTTGTCATCTTTTTTATTCCAAGGAGCTTCGTCATTGAAGTATTTATTTGCATCAAATGATTTATCAACAATAAATTTGACGTATTCATTTAATTGTTGGTTATCCATAAAAGATCTAATTTTATTAATATTATTGCTAAAAGAGTTTAAGATTTTTAAATCTTCTGAATTAAAGTCAATATCACTTGGAACCACGCCTTTACAGTTTTTTTCAGCAAAAGAAAAAGTTCTTTGACAAAAGTTGCCATAATTATTTGCTAAATCACTATTTATACAATTTTCTATATTTTCATTGCTAATATTTCCATCGTTGCCAAATGAAACTTCTTTAACAAGATAATATCTTAATTGATCTAGTCCATAAATATTGATCACCTCAAGTGGATCAAGAATATTACCTTTTGATTTGGACATTTTTTCTTTATCAGAGAGAATCCAGCCGTGTCCGTAGACTCTATTAGGGGGTTTAATATCTGCAGCTAATAAGAAAGCTGGCCAATATATTGCATGAAATCTTAAAATATCTTTTCCAATAATATGCAAAGTTGCTGGCCAAAAATTTTTAAATAAGTCATCTTTATCATTAGGATAATTTAATGCACTTAAATAGTTTGTAAGAGCATCTAACCACACATAAATTATATGCTTTTTATTATTTGGTACTTTTATACCCCAAGTAAAAGATTTTCTGCTAACAGACAAATCTTTTAATCCTCTTTGAACAAAACTTACTACCTCGTTTTTTCTTGAATTAGGCAAAATAAATTTAGGATTATTATTATAAAACTCTAATAACTTTTCTTGAAATGATGATAGTTTAAAAAAAAAAGATTCTTCTTCAACCCATTCAACTACCGAACCTGAAATAGTTGAAATTTTTTTTCCATTTTTTTCAATAACTTCATCTTCATTATAGTACGCTTCATCAGATACAGAATACCAGCCTTTATATTTAGATAAATATATATATCCTTTTGATTGTAGCTTTTCCCAAAGAAATTGAACTGCTTTATGATGCCTTTCTTCTGTTGTTCTTATAAAATCATCATTAGAAAGATTCAAACTTTTGGTAAGATTTTTAAAAATTTTACTAATGTTATCGCAAAAGTCTTTTGGTTTTTTATTATTTTTTTCTGCTGCTTTTTGAATTTTTAATCCATGCTCATCCGTACCTGTTAGAAAAAAAACATTATATCCATCTAATCTTTTAAATCTTGCAAACACATCGGCAATGATGCTTGAATATGCGTGGCCCATATGGGGATTGCCGGATGGATAATAAATTGGTGTGGTAATATAATAATTCTTATTATCCATGAACAATATTTTCTTTTATCTCATAAAAAGTATTATTCATATCAATATTATATTTTCTAAAAGAATTTAAACTTTCTAAAACTTTAGAGTAATTTAACGATATTTTTCTTTTATTATTAGTTTTTTTAAGTTCATGGAAAAAGAAAAGTTCGATAGTATTTTGCAATAAATTTAGATTAGTATTATTTTTATTCCTTACAATGAACTCCATTAAATTAGAAATTACATTGATTAAATTTGGATTATTCACGTCAATAACTGCTTCTTTAATTAGCTTAACAAGATTAAGAATGATTCCCGGGGTGTCGTAAAAACTCTTTATTTTTTCAAGCAGATTTATATCAATTTTTAAATCATAATATATTAATAAATTTTCTAATATTTTTTGCCTTTCATGATTTGAAAAAAAAATCTTAAATTCAATACATCTAGATTTCAAAGTTTCAGCTAATTTTATAGTAGAATTATGTATAATAATAAAGAAAGTGTTCAAGTTAGGCTCTTCAATAATTTTAAGTAATGCATTAACTGAATGTAAATTTAAATATTCCGCATTATCAATTAAAATAAATTTAATTTTTTTTTCAAAACTAGTTTTGTTGAAATAATTAATCATATCCTTAACCTGCTTTATGCTTATAGATTGTTTGTCAGCAAAGTTTTCTACTAAATAAAAATTAGGATGACATTGATTGTTAATTAGTCGAAAAGATCTATTTAAAGGATTAACGGTAAAATTCATAAAATCATAAGAATAATCTTCTTTATTACTTAAAATAGAATTAATAAAATGATATGCAAAAGTTGATTTTCCCAAACCAGACTGTCCGGAAAGTAAAATATTATTGGGTAATAAATTATTATTATATAACTTTATAAATAATTTGAAATATTGCTCATATGAAAATAGCTTTTCTTGCTTATTTGGCAAAAAATCTGTAGTAAAAATTTCTTTTTTTTTCATTTATTTTAATAATTTTTTAACCCGATTAAAAATAATATCCTGATTTATTTTATATTTATTAGAAGAATTAATAATCATATATTTTGATTTATTTTTATTACAAATCTTTAAAAAACCCTTTTGAACTCTTTTGTAAAATGATTTTTTAAATTTATCATATCTATTGATTGTTTTTCTATTAGATATCCTTGATTTTGATTTATTAACATTCAAAAACATCAAAAATGTATAGTCAGGTTTAATTGTTCCCATTATTTCTTTATTAATATAATTAATGAAACGTTTTTTAACTCCTAACCCATAGTGCTGATAAGCCAAAGTTGAATCTATAAATCGATCGCAAATAATTATTTTTTTTTTATAAGATGGTTTTATATTTTTTAAAAAATTCTCGTTTCTTGCCGCAAGATATAATAGTGTGTCAGTGAGTGAATTAAATCCCTTATTTTCATTTCTCAGTAAGAACTTTCTAATATATTCCGCGTTTTTTGAGCCACCAGGCTCTCGTAAATAAACACAAGGAATTTTTAGAGATTTTAGTTTCTTTATCAAAGACAGTGAATGAGATGATTTACCAGAACCTTCTATTCCTTCAAAAACGATAAAAAAATTTTTTTTATACATCTCCCCAAACAAAAAAATTAAATGACCTAATTAGTCTTGAGAAGATATTTACTTTTTTAATTTTTTCCATTGAAAAAACATCATGTTGATCAAATAGTTCGTCGTTTAAAAAAATATTTAGCACACCTAGCTTAACGTCTTTTTCTATGGGTGCAGAAATAGGTCCATTAAATTGGATATAAGCGCTAATTACTTTTTTTTTTCTTTTGGCCACCGTAATGTAAATGTCATCTTTGACATATATATCAACTTTATTTTTTTTTCCTAACCATGTATCCAAGGAAGAAAATGTTTCATTTTTTTTAGCAATTTCAATAGTGTCAAATTTAGATAATCCATGCAGCAACATTTTTCTTGATTCTTTTGCTCTGACGAACTTAGATTTAAATCCACTGCCAACAGCAGTTATCCTTCTACCGTTTCGTAAAATCGATGAAACCAAGGAATATTGTTCCACAGTTAAGAATCCAGTCTTTAATCCATCAACTCCAATATTTTCATATAGTAATGTATTTCTGTTACCTTGGGTTATTGGATCACCTCCCGTTCTGTCCCATGTAAAAGATGTTTCTTTAAAATAAGTGTAATATTTTGGATAATTTTTAATTAAATAATTAGACATTTTTAATATATCTCTAACAGTTGAATAATTATTGCTATCTCCAATACCTGAGGAATTTGAAAAATTAGTGTTATTCATTCCAATTTCTTCTGCCTTTTCATTCATTAAAACAACAAATTCTTCTTCAGATCCCGAGATACCTTCGGCTAGAGCAACACATGCATCATTACCTGAAATAATAATAATACCCTTCAATAAATTTTCTACAGATATTTCGTCATTTAACATTATAAACATTGAGGAATAACCACTTTGAGACATCCGCCAGGCTTTTTCTGATATTACAAATTTTTCATTCAGGGTAATTTCACCGTTTTGCAACAATTCAAATGCAACTATTGAGGTCATTATCTTTGTCATTGAAGCTGGATATATTTTAATATCAGGATCTTTTTCATATAGGATTTTGCCAGATAAATAATCTTGGATAATTGCTGTTTTAGCTTGGATATTAATTTCCGCATTTAAGAAAGAATTATTAAATAAAATTATAAAAAACAATATTTTTGCTAAAAAAGTTTTCATTTATTTGTATTTATTATATTTAAATTTTCAAAGCCTAATTCATTTAAACTAAAATAAGTATCTTTCACAGTATTAAAGAAAGCATAAGGTCCTGAATAAACCTTAAATCTGCTCTTAGATATTTTCTTAATTTTAATATTTTTCAAATTTGCTTCTTTTTCGAATCTATTTTTAACTGTTTCAGCTGATTTGAGAAAGTAAAATTCAGCAATATCTATTATATACGAAGGTTTCTTTTTTTTAGGCTTAATTTCAGGTGTAGAAGTGGACATATCATTTATATTTATTGATGTGACCGGTGCTTTGTTTGCAACTTTTTTTTCTTCATCAAAAATAGACGTTTCTTTTGCAATAAACTTATCATTTTCTCTGATTGATAAAACTTCAACATACGGATTGTTAATATCTAATTCCAATTTATCTGCCATCTTTTTTGTAATAACAATATTGTAAATTGAAGGATAATTAATAGTTTTTCTTATTTTTGCTGTTAAAGATTTAGAATTAAAAGGATTAGATATACTGACCAAAGTATTGTTTTTTAAAAAAGGATGCAAAACATAATTTTGACTATTGCTTAATTTTTTGTTCACAATCTTACTCTCAAAAACAGAATTATCATAAATTAAAGCAAAACCTTTAGAAGAATAAGTTGGCTCCTTTATTTTTGAAGGTTTTTTTATAATTTTCATATCTTGAGTACATGAAAATAAAAAAACAAAAATATATATATAGTTTAAGCTAAATTTCATTTATTATCATATTTGCTAAAGTACAAACAGTAACTCCAAATCTTAAAGATCTATTCCATTTTAATATTTTTTCGTAATTTTCAAAAACCAAGAACGCTGGTGAGTTCTTATTTCCCTCTGGCACTGCTAAGTCAGGTATAACCAATGCAGCGTTATATTTATCATTTATCTGTTGAATACCAATTATACCTTTTTTTTTCCAAGATCTGATTGTCAGATAATTTTTAATTTCTTTAGCGGATACATTAATATATTTTTCAGAAATTGGCTTAGTTAATTCAACTTTATGGAAACATGATGATTTATATTTCCAGCCAACTTTATTTATGTAGTTTGCGGCAGATGCGACTGCATCATGAAGAGATTTTTTTAATTCAATTTTGCCATTTTTATCATAATCAATTGCAAAATTCTCAATTGAAGAAGGCATAAATTGAAAATTTCCAAATGCCCCGGCCCATGAACCATATAAAGTATCTACATCAACCAATTTTTGATCTATTAATTTCAAAAGTACTATTAATTCTTTTGAAAAGAATTCACTTCTTCTCTTATCAAAGCTAAGTGTAGCAAGAGATGAAATAATATCCATTTTTCCAACATGATTACCAAAATTTGTCTCTATTCCCCAGAGCGCTAGCAGTAACTCTTTTTCAACATTAAACTTTTTTTCAACTTCATCAAAAAGTTTTTGATTTTTTATTAATAATGCTTTTGCCTTGAGCGCTCTAGAACGTGTTGCCCTTTTGTTTATGTAAGTTTTTGTATCTTCAAAAAATTCGGGTTGATATCTGTCATACTTAATTACTTGTTTTAAATATTTTGCATTTTCAAGACTACTATTAACTGTTTCTTCGGAAATTCCTTTCTTTAACGCTCTGATTTTAAATTTATTGAGCCAAATATTAAAATCAATTTCCACATTAGAATATGAAAATTGTGGATAAGTTAAGAAAAAAATAAGTAATAACTTTTTTATCATTATTTATTTATTTGTTTTGATTTAAGTCTTTTAAATAAATAATTACAGCAATCCAAATAAAAATAAAACCAATTAACTTATGAACAGTAAATATTTCATTAAAATAAAAAATTCCTAGTAAAAACTGCCCAGTTGGCGCTATAAAAAAAACCATTCCAGTAGCACCAAGGCCTGCAAGTTCAACTCCTCGTAGATATAAATATAGTGGTATTACCGTCATTGGTCCTGCTAGAAAAAGCCAAAACATAATACTAGGATTCGAAAAACTAAAATCATTTAAACCTTTTTGCAATATTAAATAAAAAAGGATTAAAGCTATGGGGACAATAAATATAGATTCTATAAAAAGACCAATATCAGTTTGAACATTAATTTTTTTTCTTAAAAGATTATAAGTGCTCCAAGTAATTGCCACAGTAAGACCAATCCAGGGAATAGATTTAAAGTTAAATAAAAGATAAATTATCGAGATTAAAACTAAAAGAATAGAAATAATTCTTCCCTTGTTTAATTTTTCTTCAAAAAAAATAAATCCAAATAAAACACTTAAAATAGGAAAAATATAGTATCCAAAACTTGCATCAACCAATCTATTAGTAACTACAGCATAAATCCATGTAAACCAGTTAATAAAAATTAATAAACCAGATATAAAAAGCATAAATAATTTTTTCCTTTTATTTAAAACTTCAAAAAAAAAATACCATCTTGAATACAGGGTAATGGATAAAAGTAAAATAAAAGCAGTCCATATTGTTCTATGAATTACTAGTTCCACAGGACCGGCAAAAGATACGTGTTTAAAGTAAAAAACACCAATGATACCCCACCAAAAAGACCCTGCTGAACTAAATATAATTCCATTTAATAATTTATTTTTCATAACTTTTGATAAAAGTTTTTATTCACCTCTTTAATTAATTCGGTGTCATTACTTAT
>AZYC01000013.1 GCA_000513075.1 alpha proteobacterium SCGC AAA288-G21
TCTTTTTTGGAGTTGGTTATTTAGATATTTTCATGTAATTTCAGGAATAATGTGGATAGGTTTGTTATGGTATTTAAATTTTATTCAGATACCTAGTATGCCAAAAATTCCTGATGATCAAAAACCAGCTATTGGTAAGGTAATAGCGCCAGCGGTCCTTTTTTGGTTCAGATGGGCAGCTTTATCAACGATAGTGACTGGACTTATAGTTGCTTACTTAAATGGATATGTTCATCAAGCCTTAGCATTAGGAATAGGAAGTGGTGGAGGTAAAAATACTGCGATAGGTATTGGAATGTGGTTAGGTTTAATCATGGCATATAATGTGTGGTTTATTATTTGGCCAAATCAGAAAAAAGTTCTAGGAATTGTGGAGGTTACGCCTGAAGAAAAAGCTAAATCTGCAAAAACCGCTATGCTATTTTCAAGAACTAATACTTTGCTGTCTTTGCCAATGCTATTATGTATGGTTATCGCACAAAACTTATACTGATTTAATTTTTATACGCGGATTAGGATCAATACTTACCCTACAACTAAAATCTTATATAATCTTTTATCTCTCTCTGAATAAAAATTTATGATAAAGTAATTTTATAACTTAAAATAATAACAATTGTTTATAGGTAAAATATATTTTAATTAAATGAAGCAAGTATTTTTAAATTACCAAAACATAGAAATAAATTTATTAGTATTTGTTGGAAATTTATTAATAGCTTTGGTGTTGTCTCATATTCTTTCGTTAGTCTACGTAAAATATAGTAATTCACTTTCAAATAAAAGAATATTTAGTAATAATTTTTATCTAATAACATTAACAACAACAGTAATAATTACTGTAGTAAAATCATCATTAGCTTTGTCTTTAGGCTTAGTAGGAGCTTTATCAATAGTAAGGTTTAGAGCTGCAATCAAAGAACCAGAAGAGATTGCCTATCTTTTCTTATGTATAGCAATCGGTCTTGGTTTAGGAGCAAATTATACTTTAGTTACAGTAATAGGTTTTGCTATAATTTTAGCATCAACTATCGTCATAAATCTCTATTCTAGAAAAAACATTAATCAAGAAGATATGTTTTGCACGATTTCATGGAATAAAAAATTTGTTCTTGAAGAATTATTGAAAGTTTTAAAAAACCATTCTAATTATCTTTTTTTAAGGGACTTTGATATTTCCGATGAGTTTTCACAGGTTGGGGTAATTATAAATTTTAAAAATTCAGAAGATATTAATTTATTATCTACAGAATTGAGTCGAATATACTCAGGAGTAAATATAAAATTCTTGAACAAACAAGCCCTCACTTAAATGCTTGTAAAAAGATCAATAAAAGGTTTTCAGTTAAAACCTTATTTAAAAAAAAAATCAATTTTAATTTTTATAGTATTATTTTTAAATTCTATCTTTTTTACTTTTTTTGGAATCTATGTTCATAAATTCGGTTACACATTTTTAACAAGAAAATTTATTACATATGATAATAACTATAGAATTAATGTAATTAAAAATTTTGCAAGAAAACCATTTATTAAAATAGACAAAATATATTTAGATATTAATTTTGCTAATTTTAAAAAGTTAAATGAAAATAGAAATATAGCTCTAAAAAAAAAAGTAATATCTAATGAATACAATGAAAATGTTAATGCTACTATCAGTTACAATGATCAACGAATTCCAGTTAGAATAAAATTAAAGGGTGGTGTTGTTGATTTTCATTTAGGAGAAAACTGGAGTTTTAAGGTTAGAACTAAAAAATCAAACTTATTTGGTTTGAAAGATTTTGCATTAATGCATGCAGAGAGAAGAAATTATTTATTAGAATGGTATGCAAGAAAAATGTATGCCGAAGAGGGTTTGATATATAAAGAATATAGATTTGTTAATTTATACATTAACGGAGAAAATAAGGGAATCTATGTTATTGATGAAAATTTTACAGAATCACTTTCCATAAAAAATAAGAGAAGAGAAGGAATTTATTTGAGGTTTGGAACTGATATTAATTTTTACTGGTTTGGAGAAGCTCAAAATATATACGATGACCAAGGTAACTTGTTTTCGACTGTGAACAGATGTTGTGGATTGGACGATAGTCTTCACGCAACTGATGTAGACCTTCTAAATCAACAAATAAATTCAAACACCAAAGACGAAATAATAAAAAATTTCAATATAGCCAAAAGATTACTAGAGGATTTTAGAAGGTACAAAAAAAGCCCTGATGAAATCTTTAATTTAGATTTAATGGCTAAAGGCTTCGCACTTAGTGATCTTCTTGGTAGTTGGCATACTATGCATTGGGCAAATATGAGATTTTATTTTGATCCAATATCAACAAAACTAGAGCCAATTTTGGATGACAATTATAACGAAACCACAACTTATCCCTCAAAATCCAGGTCAATGAGAATTGATGATTCATATAATTACAGTCTTTTATATGACAGATTATTTAAATCCAAACTTTTCTTGGAAAAGTACATTTCTCATCTGAAGCAATATTCAAACCCAGAATTCCTGGTAAATTTCAATAATGAAATTAAGAAAGAGTTTAACGATAATTTATCTTATATTAATAAGTTTAAAGCATTCTACTTTTTTCCCCACCATCATATTGAAGAAAATAGGAAAAGAATTGAGAAACTTATAAACCCTTATCAACCTTTGTACTTTTCATTATGGGACAAAAATAAAGACGAAATTATTCTAAAAGTAGGAAATACATCTAAGTTACCTACTAAGATAAATAAAATAGAAATTGTTGATAATAATAATCATTTAAATTTGATTGATTTAAACATAGAAAAGGATTTATTACATAAAATTTATTTTGCGCCAAGACTTTTCAAAAAACCAATTGAGTATAAATACTTAAAGTTTAATTTAGATTTACAAAAGCAAATAAAAAAAATTACTATATATTATAATATTGTTGGTTTAGATAATATTCTTTCAAGAACACTTGAATATCCTATCATTACAAAAAAAAGTGATGATATTACTTTTAATAATAATTTAGATACAACTTCAGATTTTGATTTTTTGCAATTTTTCCAAAATCAAATATTGATCAGTAAAGGAGATTCTAATATTTCACGTGATTTAATTATTCCAAAAGATAGGGAATTGATTATTGCTGCTGGTGCTAAGATTAATTTGTCAAATGGAGCAAAAATAATTAGCAATTCTAGAATAATTGCTGAAGGTACACCAGAGGATCCAATAAAAATATATTCATCAGATAATTTAGGACAATGCATTCTGGTTTTAGATGAACAAAGACAATCAGTATTAAAATATGTGTATTTTAATAACTTATCCAATTGCTCTGACTCAACCATGGAACTCACTGGATCTGTGAACTTTTATAAAACTGAAGTATTAATGGATAATATTTATTTCACAGATAACATTAAGGGTGACGATTACTTAAATATTATTAATTCAAAATTTAATTTTAAAAATTTATTTTTCAAAAACGCAAATGCTGATGCCCTAGATATAGATTATTCGGAAGGAAAGATCGAAAATATTAATTTTGTTATTTCTAAAAATGATGCGATAGATTTATCTAATAGTTCTGTAAAAATAAAAAATTTTAAAGCTGAAGAAATAGGTGATAAAGCACTCAGTGTAGGAGAAAACAGTTATTTAAATGGTGAAAATATTATTATTAACAAATCTTTTTTGGGCTTAGCCGCAAAAGATCAGTCCGAGGTGATTTTAAAAAATTTAGTAATATCAAATAGTGAAATTGGTCTAGCTACTTACATAAAAAAAAAAGAATATAATCCAAGCACGGTAAATATAAATCAATTAATTACAAACAATAACTCAAGAGAATTTTTAATTGAGGAAGGCAGTAAGGTTAAAATTGATGAAATAANTAATAAAGATTTTGAGATTAATGTATTTGAAAAAATTTATCCTCCCAAAGAAGTGAGTCAAAAAAATAATTTATCATAAAATGTCTCATAATAATAAAGTTCAACTAAGGAATGAAAAAAAATTTATTTTTTTTGAACCAGTAGAAAGTATTGAAAAACTTTTAAATTTCATAGGTACTAAACAGATTTATAGTCCAAGAATGATAAATAGTATTTATTTTGATACTTATTTTCACAAAAATTTTGATGAAGCCATAGATGGAATTATGCTAAGAAATAAAATTAGGATTAGATGGTATGGAGAAAGTTTTAATGTAGAAATTCAGCCTCAGTTAGAAAACAAACTTAGAATAAGTCAACATAATTATAAGATTACAAAGAAATTAAAAAATTTTAAGACAAAAACTTTTTTTAATTTAATAGACTTTAAAAAATATATCCAAAATGAAAAAAATAGCAAAAATGAAATTAATTATTACTTAAATAATTTATATCCAAATTTATTGGTATCTTATCTTCGCAAATATTTCATTTTTGATAATGTCAGAATCACCCTTGATACAGATCTAAAATTCATAAATCTCGCAGAAATAAATTTTTTTTCAAAAAAAAATTTTTTATGTATAAATAAAAAACAAATAGTTGAATTAAAATATAGTGATGAATTTCATTATCAAGCTTCCAAAATTTCCAGTGCATTTAATAATAGACTAAATAAATTTTCCAAATATCAAATTGGTCTTTTAGAAACTTTTTACAAGTAGCAAACTCAAAATTCTTCATTCTTCAAATGTTTTAAGTACTCACAAAATACTATACATTGAGTTTTGATTTACCACTTAAAACTAATTTACTCACGAAATTTCTATCTGTTTAAAATAGTGGAAGATGGTCGTCATGTAGAGAAACGTAGTTCTGCAAGTCACAAGAGCTAATACTTTATCATCACTACCAATGTTGCTAACAATGGTTATTGCTTAAAATTTATATTAAATATTTAATTAATCTTCCTTTAAAACAGATTTTTGATTTACTTTAAGTTTTATTAATATTGGATTTGCTATAAATATTGAAGAGTAAGTACCAAAAATAACGCCCAGAATCATAGCAAAAGAAAAACCGTGTAATATCGTTCCACCAAAAAAGAAAATGGATAGTAAAGCTAGAAGAGTGGTTGAAGACGTTATTATAGTCCTTGAAAGTGTTTCATTAATAGAAAGATTAGAAATTTCATCAATTTTTTTGGATGTATATTTTTTTAAATTTTCTCTAACTCGATCAAAAATAACAACTGTATCGTTCATAGAATAACCAACGATAGTTAAAACTGCGGCAACAATCGATAAATTTATTTCAAATTCAAAAATAGAAAAGAAACCAATTGTTATAATAACATCATGAATTAAAGCTACTATAGCACCCAGGCTAAATTGCCATTCAAATCTAATCCAAATATAAATTAACATAGCAGATAGAGATAATACAATTGCAATTAATCCATCTTTAAGCAATTCGCTGCTAACTTTAGGACCTACATTTTCGACTCTTCTAAAATTAAAATTAGCTCCAAAATTTTTGGATAATTTTTTTCTTATATTTTCTATAAAATTTTCGTTATTAATATCTGTTTTCTCAAATTTGATTAAATAATCTCCTTCTTTTCCAAATTTTTTAACATTCACATCTCCTAGATTCATTCTAAGAAAAGAATTCCTAACATCAGAAATAGTTATTTCTTCACTATCCACTCTAAGCTCTATTAAGGTACCGCCTTTAAAATCTACTCCAAAATTAAGTCCTTTATAGAAAATTGATCCAACGGAAATTAAAATTACTATCAGTGAAATTATATTAAATACTCTAAAATAATTAATAAAAGGAATGTCTGTTTTTAAATTTAGCATTATAATAAAATGGTTTTATCTTTATTTTTTGATACATAAATAGATGTTAAATGCCTCGCAAAATAAAAAACGGAAAATAAAGTTGATATAATTCCAATCCCGAGGGTTATTGCAAATCCTTTAACAGGTCCCGAGCCAAAGAAAAATAATATAGCAGCAGCTATTAAAGTTGTAATATTTGCATCTAATACTGCTGTTCTAGCTCTCTTATATCCTCCATCAAATGCTATAAGATTATTTTTTTCAACCTTAATTTCTTCCTTTATCCTTTCAAATATTAAAACGTTTGCATCAACTGCCATCCCAACAGTTAATATTATTCCAGCAATTCCGGGTAATGTTAAAGTTGCTTCAAAAATTGTTAATATCCCAACTAAGAGGAAAAGGTTAACTATTAGGGTAAGATCAGCTATCAAACCAAATAATCTATATTTTAATAACATAAATAAATTTACCAATGTAAAACCAATAATCAGAGCTATTGTACCTGCATCAATAGAATCTTTTCCTAGATCAGGGCCAACGGTTCTTTCCTCAATGATAGATAATGGTGCTGGAAGAGCACCTGATCGTAATAATAACGCCAAATCTGTAGCAGATTGAAAAGTGAAATCACCTGATATTTGACCATTTCCACCAGTTATTGCTTCTCTAATAACTGGAGCACTGATAATTTTATTATCAAGTATTATGGCTAGTCTTTTTCCAACTCCCTTTATTGTAGCTTTTGCAAATTTTTTTGTGCCTAACCTATCCATTGAAAAAGTCACCACAGCTTGATTAATTTGATTATCCATTCTTGGTTGTGCATCTATTAAATTATCTCCACTTAGTATTATTCTTTTGTTAACTATTGCTTCCTCACTACCATCCTCAAAAAACATTTTTTCAGATCCAAAGTCAGTTGTATCTTGATCTGCAATAAATCTAAATGAAAGATTGGCAGTTTTACCTAACAAATTTTTAATTCTAGCGGGATCGTCTAATCCTGGAAGTTCAACTAAAATTCTTTCATTACCTCTCTTTAAAATATTTGGTTCATTGGTTCCAACTTCATCTATTCTTCTTCTGACAATTTCTAATGCTTGGTCTATTGTTGAATTTTTTATTCCTATAATTCCAAACTTAGAATAATTAATAAAAACTTTATTATTATCAATTGTATGATCAAACTCGAAGGCTTTGTATTGATCTAAGTAATTATTTAACAAATTATCTTTTTTTTCAGTAAAAGCAGTTATAAAAATATCTATTGATGAGTCTTCCAATTCAAATTGAATCTGATTGTTTTTAATTTTAATGTTCCTAAATTTAATATTTTGATTTTTAAAATATTTTTTCAAATCAGAAAATTTATTTTGAATTTTTTGCACCACTATAGGATTACTATCAACTTCTAATAATAAATATGAACCTCCTTGCAAATCCAATCCAAGATTAATTTTTTTATTAGAAAATTTATAATTTGGAGATAAAAAATTTAAAATTGTAAAATATGATAGAAAAATTATTAATAAATATATAAAGATTATTTTTAGTTTAGAAAAATATAACACAAAATATAATTATTTTTTTGCATCAGGTTTATTTAATATACTTTGTATAGTTGATTGAACCACTTGAACGGTCACATTTTCTGAAATTGATAAATCCAATTTATCTTCCCCCAGAATTCTTTCAACTTTACCTACAATACCTCCTGAAGTAACTACTTCATCTCCCCTTTTCAAGGCACCAACCATTACTTTGTGGTCCTTTGCTCGCTTTTGCTGAGGTCTTATCAGAAAAAAATAAAAAATTACAAAAATCAATATTAAAGGTATGAATTGTGCAAACCCCGATCCTGATCCGGACATTATATCTCCTTAAAAGTTAAATTATTTATACCATTAAATAATAATAAACAATCTTAATATTACTAAATTTTAATTAGTTCTAGACCATTCATATAAGGTCTTAGAACTTTTGGTATGATTATACTGCCATTATTTTGTTGACAATTTTCCATTATAGCAATTAATGTTCTACCAACAGCTAAGCCTGAACCATTTAATGTACCAACAAAATTTGTTTCATTATTTTTATTTTTATATCTTGCTTTCATTCGTCTAGCTTGAAAAGACCCACATGAAGAACAACTTGATATTTCTCTATACTTATTTTCTGAAGGTATCCATACTTCTAGATCGTAAGTTTTTTCCGCACTAAATCCCATATCTCCTGTTGAAAGTAGTACTTTACGATATGGAAGTTCTAGTTTTTGAAGAATATTTTCTGCGCATCCAGTCATTCTGTCTAACTCTTTCAAACACAGTTTTGGTTCAACTATACTAACTAACTCAACTTTATAAAACTGGTGCTGTCTAATCATACCTTTGGTATCTTTTCCATAACTACCAGCTTCTTTTCTAAAACATGCAGTAGAAGCAACTAATCTAATTGGTAATTCTTTAAAAGATAAAATTTTTTCCCTAACCATATTCGTCAAAATTACCTCGGCTGTTGGTATTAAAAATTTCCTGTCTGAATTGCTGTCTGATTTTATTTCAAATTGATCTTCTTCGAATTTGGGTAATTGACCCGTTCCAAACATTGTTGAAGTTGTGGCCATTAAAGGTGGAGAAATTTCGATATAATTAAAATTCTGAGTGTGAATATCAATCATAAAATTTGATATTGCTCTTTCTAACAGGGCGATCTCTCCTTTAAGAAAAACAAATCTTGCACCAGATGTTTTTGAAGCAAGTTCAAAATCTATCATTCCTAAAATTTTACCTAGATCATAATGAGATTTGGCTTTAAAAGAAAAATTATTTATTTCTCCATTTTCAGAAATTATCTTATTTGAACTTTCATCTTTGCCAACAGGAACATCCTCTAATGATAGGTTGGGCAATTGACACAATATTTCATCTAAACTAACCTGAATTGATATTTGCTCCTTGTGAATACTGTCAATTTCTTTTGAAAGATCTTTTGACTTATTAAATAATGAACTATCTTTTGACTTTGAAATAATTTTTTTTTCTTGCTCAAGTTTTTCTTTTTTTTGAATTAAATTTCTATTTTTACCATCCAAATTTTGAAGAGCTTTAATATCAATATCAAAATTTCTTTGTTTTATTTTATCTTCAAAATTTTTCAGATTAGATCTTATTTCTTTTAGATTATGCATGTTCTTTTTCTTTTATTTTTTTTTCTATAATTTTTACTGACCATATTGATACTTCGTATAATATAAGTAATGGGATTGCTAACCCTATTTGTGTTACAGGATCTGGTGGCGTTAAAATTGCAGCAACTGCAAAAATAATCACAACAACATATTTTCTTCTTTTTTTTAAATACTCAGAATCAATAAAACCTACTCTAGCTAATAAACTTAAAATTACAGGTAGCTGAAAACTTATACCGAAGGCAAAAATTAGTTTCATTATTAAAGAAAGATATTCATTTACCTTCGCTTCTAATTGAATTGGTAAACTGTTGCCTTGTAAGGTTGTTTCAAAAGATAGAAAAAATTTTATTGCTAAAGGCATTATCAAATAATAAACAAGTAACCCTCCCAGGAAAAATAATAATGGCGTTACTATAAGATAAGGTATTAAAGCTTTTCTCTCATTATCATACAAGCCTGGTGCTACAAATTTCCAAATTTGAATCAGAATTAATGGACTTGAAACAAAAAAAGCAGCAAAAAAAGAAACTTTTAAATAAGTTATAAAAGTTTCCTGCAAAGCTGTAAAAATTAACCTGCGTTCCTGACCATCATTTTGAACAGCATCTGCATAAGGTTGTGTCAAAAAGCTATAAATTTCTTCTGAAAAATAAAAGCTAATTATAAAAAAACAAATTAAAAAATAGAAGCTATGAATTATTCTTTTTCTTAATTCAGTTAAGTGACTAACAAAACTCCCTTGTTTTTGACTGTCATTTTTCATCTTTCGTATCTCTAGCTTTATTTTTACTTAAATTGTTCTCCTTATCACTTTCGTGTTCATACAATGAAACTTCGCTTTGAAGTTCATTAAAATATTTTTTAATAGAACCAATCCACGAACCAATTTTTTTTAACATAATTGGAAAATCTTTGGGTCCAATTACTAAAATTGCAACTACTACGATTAAAAGAATTTCAAACCAGCCAATTTGAGGCATTTATTAAAGTTTATTCTTTTTTAGAATCTGAATTATCGTTTGTTATATTTTTAGATTCTGAATCTTCGGTAACATCAGACGACATGCCCTTTTTAAAACTTTTAATACCTTTGGCAACATCGCCCATTAGGCTAGATATTTTTCCTCTGCCAAAAAGTAATACTACCAAAACTACTACTATAGCAATTTGCCAAATGCCGATACTCATAAGGAATTTATATACAATTTTTAATTTTTATTAAAGCAATCTTTTCAATCATCATCCGATTTCAAGGTGCCACCTAGCATTTCATCTATATTTGAATAAATATTTTCTTTTTTTTCTTCTTGTTTCTCCTTAAAAAAAGATTTAGTTCCAAATATTGATGAATCTATATTTCCACTATCTATTAAACCTGCGGATGCCAATTCCTCAATGTTTGGTAAATCTGACAATTTTTGTAAATTAAAGTGACTTAAAAAATCTTCGGTCGTTATATATTGTATTGGCCTCCCTGGCACATCTCTTCTTCCATGGGGCTTTACCCAATTTAGTTCAAATAAAATTTCAAGCGTATTTGTGCCAAAAGAAACCCCTCTGATTTCCTCTATTTCAGCTCTTGTAACAGGTTGGTGATAAACAATTATCGAAAGCGTTTCTATGGCAGCTTTTGAAAGTTTTTTTTGAACAGATTTTTGTTGTGACATTAAACCAGAAAGATTTTTAGCTGTTCTAAAAGACCATTTACCAGATATACAAACTAAGTTTATTCCTCTTATAGAATAATGTTGCTGTAAATTTTCTAATGATTTGACAATATTTTTTTTTTTTTTAATTTTAGACTCGATGCTTTCAATATCTAGCGGCTCTTCTGCGGCAAACAAAATTGCTTCTATCTCTCTTTCAGATTCTGACATTTTAGTAGGAAAATTAATTATATTATTTTTTAGACTCCTATTCTTCATTGTTTCTGCCTTATGAATATACTATCAAAGAGTGTATTTTGTTTTATCTCAATATTGCCTTCTTTTGATAATTCTAGGGAACCAGCAAAGATGCTAGCTAAACCAGATTTTTTTAATAGTCTAGATTCATTAAACTCTTTTGGAATCAGCTCAACTAAGTTTTTCCAATCAGACAGTTTATCAAAAAATGTCCTAATTCTTTTTATACCCTCTTCTGTGGTAAGTAAGGGCAATCTAGGTATATTGATTCTCATAAAATCTTTTTTCATCACATGATTAGAGTAAGATTTCAATATTTCATATAATGTAACTGAATAATTAGAACTATAAATTGATCTAATTCCGCCCTTCATACCTCTAGTAAATATATTTATACCTAATCTTTTTCTTTTTAACATTTGGTCTGAAAGAATTCTAATTAGTTCTAATTTTTTTAACTGTAATTTAAGTTTTTCTGCAACTTCTAAAACTTTAAATTCATCTTCTTCCATTTCTGGTAATAATAATTTAGACTTTAGATAAGTTAGCCAAGTAGCCATTAATAAATATTCAGAAGCTAAATATAAATTGAGTTTTTTTGCTTTATTTATAAATGCATTAAATTGATCTGCTAATTCAGCTATTGAAATTTCTGCTAAATCAACTTTTTGAGATTTAGCTAAATCTAATAATAAATCTAAAGATCCTGAATAATTTGCTAAATTAATCTCAAAATTATTAGAATCATTTGCAGACATACGACAATTTTATATTAGAAATTTATAAAATTGCGATGTTTTTTTAATAACAAAATCATCTATTTTTGGAACATTATCCGCAATTACTCTCATTTCATCAATATTTCCGTTACAATGTAAGATTAAATTACAACCTGCTTTTAGAGATTTAATAACATTTTCTTTAAGACTATATTTTAAAGCTTTCATAGAGATATCATCGGACATTAAAAGACGTTTAAATTTCAATTTTTTTCTTATTATATCATTTATAATTATCTTGGAATGTGTCGCGGTATTAATTGGATCATATTGGGAATAAATAATATGGGCAGTCATTGCAAATAGAGATTTTTTTTTTTTAAACGCTAAAAAATCAATGTTGTTTAATATTTTTTTTTTTTCATTAATTACAGGGGTGCTGAAATGACTGTCGCTAATTGCTAGTCCGTGACCTGGTATATGTTTAATAACTGTTCCAATTTTATTTTTTGAATACAATTTGATACAGTAATCCCCAAGTTTTGAAACAATTTTAACTCTATTTGAAAAGGCACGATCACCTATAGTTTTATTTGTTTTATCTCTAACAACGTCCAAAACTGGAACGGTATTAATGTTAATACCTAGATCATTTAAGATTTGAGAGATACTGTTTATATAAATTTTATATTGATAAAAGAACTTTTTCTTATTTTTTAAATATAACTTAGCAAAAGATTTTGGGGGGAAGTTACTTGTATCAATAATTTTTTTTAATCTTGAAACTTTACCGCCCTCTTCATCAATCAAGATTGGATATTTATTATCACGAAAACATGATTTAATTTTATTAACTAACTTCCTTGTCTGACTAAAATCATTTATATTTCTAGAAAATAAAATCACACCCCAAGGTTTATTTATTTTTAAAAAATCAATTTCATTTTTTTTTAAAATTGTTGAACTAATGCCAACTATAAATGCTTTTCTACTTTTCACCTGTTTTAAATAAATCCCAAAATTTTCTTTGTTTCTTATTCTTAAAATCCTCAATTTCGCTTGTGTATTCAATGATGTTGTTTGTATCATCTTTAATTATAGGCAAACTAATTAATTTCTTATCTAATATATCTTGGTATTGAAGTATAACCTTATTGCTCCATTTAATGTTATTTTCAGACAAATAAAACTTTATAACAAAAAAAATAAAAAAAAATATTGTGAGTAAATAAACTACATACTTTACTTCTTTAAGCATCACATTTTATTTGGAGTATTAACTCCAATCAAATTCATTCCAGATTTAACCACATAAGAAATGCATTTTAAAATAATTAGTTTTGTTAGGCTTGTTGGCTTATTGTCACTTATAAATCTAAAAGATATGTTATCTTTGCCTAAATTCCAATAAGAATGAAATAGAGTTGCTAATTCATACAAATAAACAGGAATTCTATGAGGTTCCATTCTTTGAGTTGAAATAGATATGCATTTTGGCCATTCTGATAATTTTTTAATTATTTGCCTCTCATTGGAATTTATATGAAATTTTTTTTCATCAAAATTAATTTCTTCATTTAAATCTAAGTTGAGATTTCTAAAAACAGAACAAATTCTTGCATAGCAATATTGGACATAATAAACGGGATTGTCTTTTGTCTTTTCGGTAACTTTCTTAAAATCAAAATCTAATTCAACGTCATTACTTCTGCTTAACATAATGAATCTAACTGGATCTCTTCCTACTTCGTTAATAAGATCTTCAACCGTTATATAATCACCTTTTCTTTTTGACATTTTAAATAGCTTTCCATCTTTTAACAGTTTAACCAGTTGACTAACTTTGCAACTTAATTTTGTTTTTTTATTTGAAAGCGCTTCGACTCCAGCATTTATTCTCTTGATATATCCAGCATGATCGGCACCTAAAACATTTATTAAGATATCAAAATTTCTATTAATTTTATTGTTATGATAAGCTAAGTCGCCAGCAAAATATGTCCAAGATAAATCATCCTTTTGTAATGGCCTATCTTTGTCATCACCGTACAGAGTTGATTTAAATAATAATTGTTTTCTTTCTTTGTAATTTTTTTCTTTTTTAGATTTTGGTGCTTCAATTTTTCCTTGATAAACAAGGTCTTTTTTTTTTAATTTTTCAACAGTATTTTTTATTTCATTATTTTTAAATAATTGACTCTCAAAAACAAAATGATCATGCTGTATTCCTAGAGAATTTAAATTGATTTTTATTAATTCTAAAGATTCTTTTATTGAAATATCTTTAAGTTGCTCATAAATATTTTCATAATTATTAAATTGATTAATTAATTTTTTATCTATAATTTTTTTTGCAATATCTACAACATATTCTCCTCGATATAGATCTTCCTGATTTTTTGGAAATTCTTTATTCTGTAATATTTCAATTATTCTATAATAAACCGATAAAGTAAAAATTTTTACCTGGTTGCCGTGATCATTAACATAGTATTCCTTACTTACTTCATTACCGTTAAAAGTTAGCAAATTTGTAATTACATCACCTAGTATAGCTCCTCTACAATGCCCAACATGCAAAGGTCCAGTAGGGTTAGCTGAAACAAATTCAACATTGTATCTATTTTTGATAGAAGAATTGGATCCATATTCTTCTTTTAGATTTAATAAGTTAGTTAAAAACTTTTGCCAAAAATCTTCATTAAATTCTATATTTAAAAAACCTGGTTCAGCAATAAATATATTTTTAAACTCAGGAAATTTTTTAATTAGATTTGTTTTAAGTAATATTGCAATATCTTTTGGCTTTTTATTATTTATTTTAGATAATACTAAAGCTGCATTGCATGATATGTCGCCTTGCAGATCTTTGGGTGGCAATTCAATTGTTAATTTATTCAAATTATCAGAAAGTTTTATTTGTTTGTCTTTCTCAAGATCAATTAAAAATTTCTTAATTTTTTCAAAATAAATTGAAAATATGTTCATTTAAAATTTCTATTTAAATTAATGGCATATCTATCGGTCATTCCAGCGATAAAATCTGCGACCACTCTTTCTTTTATACCAGTTTTTAACAAATCATTTCTGATATATTTTTTGGGGTTTTTATTTAATTTATTAAATAAAGTTTTTATTATTTTTTTTCCTTCATTTGTCTTTTTCAAAACATATTTATTATTGTACATTTTATCATTTAAGAAAAATTTGATTTGATTATCGGCTTCTTTCATTTTATTAGAAAAACAAATTATAGGTTTATTACAACTATATATATTATTTAATGATTTTATTTCATATCTATTAATATTTCTTTTGGAATTTTCTATAATATCTGTAACCATATGATTAATTGAGTCTCTAATTATTTGTGAAATAATTAATTCTTTTCTAAATTTTTTAATATTTTTTTTATGTTTAATAAACAGTCTATTAAAAAAAGGTATCTCTAAAATTTTATTAAGAGAAAATAAATTTGCTCTAATGCCATCTTCAACATCATGATTATTATATGCAATATCATCTGAAATTGATGAAATTTGCGATTCTAAATAAGGGTATTTTTTAAAATTTATTTTATTTTTAAAAGTATTTAATCCTAATATTTTGTTAAATCGGTCAGTATCAAATATTGGACCATTATGTTTTATTAATCCATCTAATGCTTCAATCGTTAGGTTTAATCCTTTGAAATTATAATATTTTTCCTCTAAAACAGTAACTATTCTTAAAGTTTGTATATTGTGGTCAAAACCGCCATAATTTTCCATACAATCATCAAGGACATCCTCTCCCGCATGACCAAATGGGGTATGCCCCATATCATGAGCCAAACTTAATGTTTCACATAAATCTTCATTTAAATTTAATGCTCTAGCTATTGTTCTTGATATTTGTGAAACTTCCATAGAATGGGTCAATCTGGTTCTATAATGATCTCCCTCTGTATTAACAAAAACCTGTGTTTTATGTTTTAAGCGTCTAAATGATGTACTATGAATGATTCTATCTCTATCTCTTTGAAATGGTGTTCTAAGTTTGTTTTTTTTTTCTTTAAATAATCGACCTTTACTTGTTGAAATTTTTAAATTTAAATACTTTTTACTATTGCTTTGCATTATTTTAACTAAATATTATATTATGTCGTATAAGTAAAATAATGATTAATGAAATAAAATTTACAGAGAAAGCAATAAAACAGGTTAGCCAACTTGTATCTACAAAGGAACATGGTACCTACTTTAGAATATCCGTATTAGGCGGAGGTTGCTCTGGTTTCAAATATGATTTTTCTTTTGATAAAAATATCAATCAAGGAGACGAAAAAATAAAAAATATTATTATTGATAAGGCTTCGTTAGAAATTTTAAGGGGATCAGAAATAGATTTTGCATCTGAACTAATGGGAACTTCTTTCAAAATATCTAATCCTAAAACCAAATCATCTTGTGGCTGTGGAATATCGTTTTCTATTTGATGCTACTAGCATCATGGAATGTTAATTCAGTAAGAGCAAGGATAGACAATATATTAGGTTACCTAGATTCATCACGGCCAGATATATTAATGATGCAAGAAATAAAAACAGAGGAAAAAAACTTTCCTTATAATGAATTTAAAAATGTTGGATACAATTCCTTTGTGTCGGGACAAAAAAGTTATAATGGGGTAGCTTTTTTATCGAAAAAAAAGATTGAAAATATTAATTTAAAATTTTTTAATGATAAATTGAACCAAGCAAGAATAATTGTTGGTGATTTAAAATTGAAAACAAAAACGATTAAATTAATAAATATATATGTACCTAATGGAAATCCTATTGAGACAGATAAATATATTTATAAAAAAAATTGGCTTGAGCTGCTAATCAAACAAATCGAGAAAACCAAAAAAGATTATGGGAATATTATTATTGGCGGCGATTTTAACATCATTCCCGATGAAATTGATGTCTACAATCATAAAATGTACCTAAATGATGCTTTATTTAAATTGGAGATTAGAAAGAAACTTCGAGAATTAATTAATTTGGGTTTTTATGATATTTATCGATATTTCAATAATGATAAACAAGAATACACTTTTTGGGATTATCAAGCTGGCTCTTGGCAAAAAAATAATGGAATGAGAATTGACCATTTTTTAATATCAAACAATCTCATAGATAATATCAAAAGTGTAAATATAAATAAAAAACCTAGATCTAAAATTAAACCTTCAGATCATACTCCTATAGAGTGTGAAGTTAATTAACTCTTCCGTAGATATCTTCAAATCTAATTATATCTGTTTCTTTTAAAATTGGACCAGTTTGTACTTCAATAATTTTAACAGCCTTATTAAAAGGATTCTCAATTCTATGGATTGCACCTTTTGGGATAAATGCTGTTTTATTTATACTTTTGAAAAACTTTTTTTTATTTATTGTAATTTTTGGTCTACCAGAAGTAACTGTCCAATGTTCAGAACGATGGTGATGTTTTTGTAAACTAATTGATGATTTTGGATTAATTACAAGTTCTTTTACAAGAAATCCTTTACCCGAGTATAAATTAATATATTTTCCCCATGGCCTATAAAAGATATTTTTTTTCTTATAATATTTTGATTTATCCCTTTGGAAAATCTTAGAAATTTCTTTCCAACTACCTAAATCTGACCAAGGAATATTTAATTTAATACCGTTAATATTTTTTGATTTTTCCAAAATAGCATAATCAAATGATTTTGCTTTTAATTTGTTAAATGAATGTTTGTTTAAATGATAAACATTTTTATATATTGTTGATTTATTTACGGCATCAGTACAAAGTTTAAATATTTGTGGCTGATGTTTTTTAAAATTATTTACCATTGAGTCTTTTCTTGCAAAAAAAATACCTGAATTCCAATAACCATTTTTTTTTATAATTTTTTTAGCTTTATTTATGTTGGGTTTTTCAATAAACCTATCAACTTTATTAATGTTTCTTGAAATCTTTTTTGTTAAAAAATAACCATATTCAGATGATGATGAGGTTGGTTTAATACCAAAAACAAAAATATTATTGTCATTTAAATATTTTTTGTTTGAAATAATTAACTCGTTAAACCGATTTTTTTTTTTGATTAAATGATCTGCTGGAAAGAAAATCATAGATTGGTCATAGGGAATTTCTTTTAATAAAACTGATGATAATATAGCGGGAGCCGTATTCTTTTTAGATGGCTCTAAAACAATTTTAAATTTCTTAATTTTACATTTCAATAAATATTTCCGTACCAAATTTACATAGGATAAATTCGTACTTATTATAGGATAATCAAATGTTGAGCTTTTTATTCTTTGGAGAGTTTTTTCAAATAAAGTCCAACCACCAAAATCAATAAATTGCTTCGGAAGACTATTCTTTGATTGAGGCCACAACCTTGTACCCGACCCACCACAAATAATAACTGGCTTTATTTTCATTATTTATTATATATCCGCGTAACATTCTTTTTCTTTAAAAGCTCCGGGATGTGTAACGGCACCTTTATATGCAGGACCCACTGATTGGGAATATTTCCACAATGTTCCTGAGGTATATTCTATCTTTTTTGGTTTCCATTTCTTTTTTCTTTTTAACAATTCTTTATTGCTCAAATGAACTTTTAATAAACCCTTGTCTGCATTTATTTCAACAACATCTCCATTTTTAATTAAACCAATTGGTCCACCAACAGCTGCTTCAGGGCCAACATGTCCAATCGAAATGCCATGTGTGCCTCCAGAAAAACGTCCGTCGGTTATAAGAGCAACCTCTTCTCCTAAACCTTGGCCATATAAAGCTCCAGTGGTAGATAACATTTCTGGCATACCAGGGCTTCCTTTTGGGCCTTCATATCTAATAATAATAACGTCTCCTCGTTTGATTTTTTTTTCCAAAACTGCTTTTAAAGCAAACTTTTCACCATCAAAACATTTTGCTTTTCCTGTAAATTTTTTTTTCTTCAATCCTGCTACTTTGATAATAGCTCCATCGGGTGCCAAGTTTCCTTTTAAGCCAACAAAACCACCTGAAGAACTTATTGGTTTTGAGGTTTTATAAATCACTTTTTGATCAGTTGGAAAAACAATATTTTTATGATTTTCACCAATTGTTTTTCCTGAAACTGTCATACATTCCTCATGTAAAAAACCTCCATCTAACAGTGCTTTAATTAAAATTGGAACTCCACCTATTTCATATAAGTCTTTTGCAACATACTTGCCACCAGGTTTTAAATCTGCGATGTAAGGTGTTTTCTTTGAAATTTTTGCTACATCTTCTAAAGTAAAGTTAATTCCAGCTTCATTTGCTATAGCTGGTAGATGCAATGCAGCATTAGTAGATCCTCCTGATGCAGCAACTACCATGGCTGCGTTTTCTAATGATTTTTTTGTTACAATATCTCTTGGTCTAATATTTTTTTCTAGCAGTTTCATTATTGCTTCTCCGCTTGAAACCGCAAATTTGTCTCTTGTTTCATATACCGCTGGAGTACCTGCGGACCCCGGCAATGCTAAACCAATGGCTTCTGATACACATGCCATAGTATTAGCTGTAAATTGTCCTCCACAAGATCCTCCTGAAGGGCAGGCCACTCTCTCTAGCTCAAACAAATCTTCCTTACTCATTTTCCCTGTTGATTGTTTGCCCACACCTTCAAAAACATCTACTATTGTTACATCTTTTCCTTTGTAGTTACCTGGTAATATTGATCCCCCATATATAAAAACCGAAGGAACATTAAGTCTCAACATAACCATCATAATTCCTGGTAATGACTTGTCACAACCTGCAAGTCCGATAAGTGCATCATAGCAGTGACCTCTCATGGTTAACTCAATAGAATCTGCTATCACTTCTCTACTAATTAATGAAGATTTCATTCCTGCGTGTCCCATTGCTATTCCATCAGTAACCGTAATGGTTGTAAATTCTCTTGGAGTGCCCCCAGCTAATTTTACTCCCTTTTTTGCAGACTGAGCTTGTCTCGAAAGTGTAATATTACATGGAGCTGACTCATTCCAAGTCGTAGCTACACCAACAAAAGGTTTTTCTATGTCAGCACTTTTTAAACCCATTGCATAATACATAGAACGATGGGGAGCGCTTTTTACACCCACGGATACATGCCTGCTTGGTAGTTTAGATTTATTGAATTTCATAATTAATTTTTAATACTATTTAGAATACTATTCAACTTTTTAAGTTCAATTTTATAATCTATTAAGGCTTTCTTTTCCCTATTGATTATTTGTTTTGGTGCTTTTTTTAAAAAAGATTTGTTTTTCAGTTTGACTTTTATTCCATTTATTTTCCGATCCAAATCTTTAACTTTGCTGGAAATTTTTTGTTTTTGTTGGTTCAAATTCAAATTTTGATCAAAGTAGAGTGTTACAGTTTCTCCACCTACAATTACTTTTATTCCATTTTGATTTAACTCTGAATGGCCGACTTCTGATACTCTTCCCAATCTTTTAAACACATCTAAATTATCATTTATGATGCTTATTTTATTAGAGTTTAATTCGGAGATAGAAATATCAATAAATGATCCCGGAGGTACATTTAAATCAACTTTTGTTGACCTAATGCTTGTTACAAGATCTATGAGCCAATCAATTTTTTTGTAACTTTTGTTGAAACTTGACTGAGATTGAACCTCCCAATTTTTAAACATTAATGGTTTTTTAAAATAATTGATAAATTTAAAGTCTTGCCAAACTCTTTCGGTAAAAAACGGTATAAATGGATGTAAAAGAATTAATATATTTGCTTGAATATAAGCGGACGTATTTCGTGATTCTTCAAGGTTTTTTTTACTTTTGGAATCAAAAATAGGTTTTAAAAATTCAATATACCAATCACAATAAGAGTGCCAAACAAACTGATAAATCACTCTTGCTGCTTCATCAAATCTAAAATTTGATATATGCTTTTTTTGCCTCAAAGTTGGTTTTAACCAATTCAAAGAAAATCCATTTGTTCACATCAAGTTTAGTTTTTTTAATGTTGAGCTTCTTGGAAAGTTTACAATTGTTTATTTTGGAAAATTTGTTTGCATTCCAAATTTTATTAAGAAAATTTCTATATCCTTTAACTCTATCTTCTGAAAGCTTAACATCTCTTCCTGGAGCGGCCATCGATATTAAAGTAAATCTTAAAGCGTCCGCACCATACTTTTTAATTATATCAAGTGGATCGATTACATTACCTTTTGATTTTGACATTTTTTGACCTTTTTCATCTCTTACTAATGCGTGAACGTAAACTTTAGAAAAAGGTTCCTTTTGAATTAAGTGAGTTCCCATCATCATCATTCTAGCAACCCAAAAGAAAATGATATCAAATCCGGTTACAAGCACAGAGGTTGGATAAAATCTTTTTAATTCATAAGTTTTTTTTGGCCATCCCAATGTAGCAAATGGCCAGAGAGCAGATGAAAACCATGTGTCCAGTACATCTTCATCTCTCTTTAATTCAACATTTTTTTTATAATACTTTTTAGCAATTTTATTTGCCTCTTGTTCATTTTCGGCAACAAAAATTTTTTTATCTTTAGAATACCATGCTGGAATTCTATGTCCCCACCATAATTGTCTTGAGATACACCAAGGCTGTATATTAAACATCCATTGGAAATAAGTCTTTGACCAGTTGTGTGGGAAAAAAATAGTTTTCTTTTTTTTAACTACGTGTATTGCTTTCTTGGCTAAAAATTTAGCATCAGCAAACCATTGTTCGGTTAGCAAAGGTTCAATAATTGAGTTTGAACGATCTCCAAAAGGAACAGTATTTTTTATATTTTCGATTTTTTCTAACAAATTATTTTCCTTAAGTGTTTTGATAATTACATCTCTAGCTACAAAACGATCTAATCCTATTAACTCTTTAGGGACAGTATTATTTAATTTACCATTTTTCTCAAAAATACTTATGGACTTAAGTTTGTGTCTTTTCCCAATTTCAAAATCATTAAAATCATGGGCAGGAGTTACTTTAAGGGCTCCTGAACCTTGTTCCATAGAAACAAACTTATCTGCAATTATTTTTACTTTTCTTTCTATAATTGGTACTTTTATTTCTTTTCCAACATAACTCCTGTACCTTTCATCTTTTGGGTTAACAGCCACAGCCGTGTCCCCTAACATTGTTTCTGGTCTAGTAGTAGCTATTGTTATAAAACTATCTTCTCCAATAATTTTATACTTTATATAATAAAGATTTGATTGAACCTCTTTTTGTTCTACTTCTAAATCTGATATTGCTGTTTCTAATTTTGTATCCCAATTAACTAATTTTGTGTCTTTATAAATTATTTTTTTTTTGTAAAGCAGAACAAATGTTTTCGTAACTGCTTCAGATAAATCTTTGTCCATGGTAAATCTATTACGTGACCAATCACATGAACATCCTAATTTTTTAAGTTGATTAAGGATTTGATCTCCAGATTCTTTTTTCCATTTCCAAACTTCCTTAATAAAATTGTCTCTTCCTAACTTATTTTTATTAATTCCTTTTTCTGATAATTTTTTCTCAACAATCGCTTGGGTAGCTATGCCAGCATGATCTGTGCCTGGTTGCCACAAAGTTTCATATTCATTCATTCTATGAAAACGTACTAATAAGTCCTGCAAAGAATTATTTAGTGCATGACCCATGTGCAAACTTCCTGTTACATTTGGTGGTGGTATTACAATGGAAAAATATTTTTTCTTACTCTTATTAGGCTTAAAAAATTTGTTTTTTTCCCAATAGTCGTATATTTCTTTTTCTATAGTATGGTGGTCGTAATTAGGATTTTGCATTATATACCAACATATAATAATTTATTAAAAAACAAAGATTGAATTTTTAAATGGCCACGTGGCGGAATGGTTACGCAGAGGATTGCAAATCCTTAGAACCAACAGACTTTCCACTACAATATTCCCATAAAAGAGTTTATTATTCCTAAATCTAGCCTTCAAGTGTTGTCGTAAGTCACTCGTAGGTCACCAGACCCGTCTTTAAAGAAGGTCCCTTCAGCTTTTGAGTTTCAAATCTTTTCAAGAGGTCAATCACTTCTCCCCCAGAGAAAAAATACATTACTCCTTTAGTAAATTACTCTAATCCAGAGCCAAGACGAGCTGAAAAAGTAATTTAGACCCAGCCCCTTTTTTATATGAATAAATAAGGTGGTAATAAAAAAAAATAAAATTTTCAGAATTTTGCCAGGAATAGGATTTTAAGGGAGAAGATGAGAGGTTGTAATTTTTTGAGAATGGAATTAATCAAATGGGACTACTACCTTTCAATGGTACTACTAATGTGTAAGTAAAATAATGGTTTTAAGAATTAATGCAGCCTTCTTGGCTCGCGCAATTTAACACAAAGATTTCCTTTTACGCATTAGAATACACTTTTATATATAGCAACAAAAACTATTCCAAGCAAAAAGACACACGCTATAATTTGTACAATATATTTTACTAGATCTTTTTGATATTTTTTTATGGTTAATGATTTCTTCTTCTTCATTTATTTTTTGTATTTTTGAATAATATTATCTATCTCTTGTTCAGATAGACGTATTGGAACAAAAGGTATTCTTTTCAAGACAGACCTTGCTTTTTTTATATTGCCATCTAATAAATAAAAAGAAATTTTCTCACATGCTTGGTTAAACATTTTTTCATCCTTACTTCTTTTTTCATATCCTGGATGTTTTTCACTTAATATTTTTTTAATTTTCTTTGTTGTATCGTTCTTGGAATCTAAGATTACAAGCCTAGAATAACGTCTTTTCTTCTTCTTCCACATCAAATCATAATAACAGAATTTTAGTGTGAGGTGTAGGTCGTATCCATCATTTAGAAGGCCTTCTAAAGTTTCTTCTTTGTTTAAATATGGAATTATAATTCTCTCTGTATCCTGGAGTAGATACACGAGAACGCCCATCCCAAAATGGCTTTTTTGTTCCTACTGTTGGTTTCTTTGTTTCAGTTTTCTTTGTTTCAGTTTTCTTTGTTTCAGTTTTCTTTGTTTCAGTTTTCTTTGTTTCAGTTTTTTTCATTTTTCACCTATTTGGACCGTATGTTTTTGAGACTCACACAGGGCTTCTTTTAATCACCAATAATACTTTTTACCAGGAGTATCTTTAATTTATTGATAGCCTTATCTGTAAATTCAATAATTCTGTAAGTCACTCGTAGGTCACTCTGTACAATTTTACTATCTACTTTCATACTTGTAGAAATAATGTGTAAGTGTATAAAGTCTAGTATTACCTAGTGACTTGAGCTAGACAGAGCTACTTGGCCACGTGGCGGAATGGTTACGCAGAGGATTGCAAATCCTTGTATCCCAGTTCGATTCTGGGCGTGGCCTCCAAAATATAAAGCGATGAATTTGCATTACAAATTTTCTTATCTTGATATATAAGAGGACTATGAAGTGGTTGAATTTTGATTTTTTGAAAATAAATTCATCAAAAATTCATCAGAGTTACTTTGACATAAAGTTAAATATAAAATAAATACTGATTTAACTTATTATTCCTCGGTAGCTCAGTTGGTAGAGCAGTTGACTGTTAATCAATTGGTCGCAGGTTCGAGTCCTGCCCGAGGAGCCAAACTTCTACCAAAAAACATTTAGTATAAGCACTTTACATTTCATCTTGGCTATTTTGTTTAAAATCATTTTGAAGATCTCTTTTTAGAGGTATATTGATTTGACCTTTTAATTTTGATGTGTGTAGATCTGCGTTTGCCTCTGGTGGTGGCATATATTTATCAGCAAATTCTATTTGTAATTCTTCGAAGATTCTATTTCCTTCTTTCGTAAATTTTTCTGCCTTTTCTATATCTTTCCATCTACTTTTTGGAAATTTAATATATAAAGCAAAAGTTCTTTTTATTCCTTCTATTTGATCAGGTGTATATTGAGGCATGTACATTTGCGGTTTATCAGTTACACATTTGGTTATTGTGTCATGTGTAGTTAGTCCCATTTGATCTGTAAGTTTTCTAAGTGGAGTCCCGTGAAAAGGAACGAAAGAATATATATGATTATTATCTGCATCAACTTCTTTGTTTATTTCAATTGTATCAAATGCTAGATCTCTAGTTTCTTCCGGGAAGCCAGTAATATTATTTACACTAAACGGTATACCTAATTTTTTTGGCACTTGCATTGCTTCAATAATGTCTTTATTTTTCCATCTTCTATCAAGCATTCTTTCTCTAAATTTTTCGTTACCGTGTTCCAAACCAAAAGCCATACGATTGAGGCCTACTTTTTGTAATTTTTTTAATTTTTCTTCCGTAACAGTTTCAGGACGAGTTTGCATCCAGAATGGTAGATTTATTTCTTTATACATTTCACAAAATTCATCTAACTCCTTTTTATTCCAAGCTAAAAATGTATCTGCCCAAAAAAACACCAGCTCTAATCCTATTTCTTCTTTAAAATATTTCAGTTCATCATAAATCTTATTCATACTTTTTTTTCTGAAAAAAGAACTGTTCGTTTCTTCTTTATATAATCTACTCTGATCTGGTGAGTTACAAAATTTACAAGTAAATGGACAACCTCTATGAGTTTCTACTGGAATTGTTTTCCAAATTTTCCCTGCCATAGGTCTATATAATCTATTTTCTTCAAAAAGAGACAAATCTAATATCGGACTGCTATCTACATCAACAAGTTTACTAATTTTATTTTTAGTAATTCTGCCATCTTTGTTTTTTACCCACAAGTTCGTAACACTGGAATAATCTTCTCCTTTTTCTATTTTATTACAAAGGTCTACGATTGCTTTTTCTCCTTCGCCTACACAAGCCATATCTACATACTGATTTTTTAAACATAAATCCGGAGCAAAGGTAGCAAAAACACCTCCCGCAATAACAGGTATGTTATTTTTTATTTTAACTTCCTTTATCTCTTCCACAACCTTTAATCCCAATTCCCACATATCTTCAGTGGATGATATTGCAATTAAATCTGGTTGAAATCTTTTAACTTGTCTAGCTATATCTACTTTCCAATCTGAATTTTTGATTCTAATTCCCCTTGAAGCCATATCAAATGGTTGCACATTTAATTTTTCTGCTTGTGATCCATCAGAGTCCATTCCATAATCAGTAGCATAAAAGGTAAGATCAAAGATTTCTGATTTGTGTCCGTGTTTTTTTAGTATAGCCGACAATAATGCTACTGCCGGAGGAATCATATACATGCCGTAGGTATTTGGATATATAAATAAAACTTTTATTCCCATAAAACTATTAAATGAGTATATGACACATTAGAAAAAGTATATATATACTATTTCATTTCTTCTGCAATTTAACAACTGTTAATCGATTGGTTGCAGGTTCGATTACTGACCGAGGAGTCAGTATTTAGCCCGTTTTTTTATTTATCAAATTAATTTCGTTCCCCGTTAGTTTATTAAATTTACTTTTCTGCTCTTGTGTCAATTCTGAGTAAATTTTAACAAGGAAATTGTAATTGACTGACATATGTACAGCTTTATCTAAATTGTTTAAATATTCAGGATAGTTATCAAAAAAATAATTTATTGGTACTTTTAAATAGCTAGCCAGTTGTAATAACCTTACTGAGCTTACCCCGTTAATTCCCTTTTCGTATTTTTGAATTTGTTGGAAAGTAACACTAATTGCTTTAGCGACCTTAGTTTGTGTCAAGCCTAGCGCTAATCTTCTCTTTTTTAGCATTTCTCCTAGATGCTTATTAAAATCATTGACCATTTAGACCCCTCTATTAGAAAAACATAAATGTCCCTCAAAATTAATACTAATGCAAGTATAAAATTATAGTTTTTTAAACAAAAAAACTAGGATACTTGGGGGATTTTTTGGTTGACAGATCTTTAAAAACATACATTGAAATTAACAATAAAAAAATTTAGGTAGATTTATTCAAAATATTTAAGTCTATATTCCCAATAACCATCTTTATCAAAAGAAGCTTTTAACCACATCAAAGATTTTTCATCGTACCAAACGTTTATATTTAATTTTTTATCTTTTGATAAACTTGGATCTGATGAAAAAAAATGAAATCTTAGGGCAGAATATTCTTCATTATTAATTTTTATAGTTTCTTTACCAATAAATTTGACATTTTGCTCTATAATTCTACCTGACGCAGCGCTAATTTGTGCGTTTGATTTAACAATTAAATGATTCCACCATGTGCCAATAATAAAATCTTTAGGTGCCTCACCCTTATATGAAGATCCTTCAATAAAAAATTGATCTTTATTCTTATAAATTTTAACAAATTTTTCTTTCTTATTTTGTTTGGTCATAGATGAAAAGCTGTGAAATTTTCCATCAATATATAGTTCTTGTCCTTTAGCAAAATATTTGTACAAAGTAATACCTAATATTTTTATTTCAAAATTAATTGTATTTTGAACAATTAAGTTCTGACCATCTCTATTAAATAAATAAGTATGCTGACCTATAAATTGATTATTTCTATAAAGATCAAATACTAATTCATTTAAATTTTTATAATGCAAAACGTGCGCAAAAGCTGAATTATAACTTGAATAAATAATAAAAATTATTACTAATGATAAAAATTTTTTTATCACTATAAAAAATATTAAAGAATTTGGCTTAGAAAAAGTTTAGTTCTATCGCTCTTGGGGTTAGCAAAAAATTCTTTTGTATTTGCTTTTTCGACAATCATACCTTCGTCCATAAAAATAACTTCATCAGCAACTTCTTTTGCAAAGCCCATTTCGTGAGTAACCACTATCATAGTCATTCCAGCTTTTGCTAAATTAACCATGGCATCTAAAACTTCTTTAATCATTTCTGGATCCAAAGCGGAGGTAGGTTCATCGAAAAGCATAATTTTTGGTTCCATACACAGAGCTCTTGCTATAGCTGCTCTTTGCTGTTGTCCTCCAGATAATTGGCCTGGAAATTTTTTAGCTTGATCTAATATTTGAACTTTTTCTAATTCATTTAATGCTTGTTCCTCTGCTTGTTTTTTTGGTATTTTTTTTACCCATATAGGTGCCAATGAACAATTATCTAAAATTGATAAATGTGGAAATAAATTAAATTGTTGAAAAACCATTCCAACTTCAGCTCTTACTTGTTCAATATTTTTTGTATTTTCAGAAAGCTCAATTCCATCAACTACAATTTTTCCTTTCTGATGTTCTTCTAATCTATTAATACATCTAATTAAAGTAGATTTTCCTGATCCAGATGGTCCGCACACCACAATTTTTTGTTTCTGTCTAACTTCAAGATTTATATCTTTTAGAACTTGAAAGTCATCAAACCACTTATTCACATTTTCCATTTGTATTATTTGATCTGACATAATTTTATTATCTGTCCGTTTTATATTTTCTTTCTAAATATTGGCTATATCTACTCATAGAATAGCAAATAATCCAAAAAACAATACCGGCAAATATATACCCTTCTGTAGCAAAACCAAGCCAATCAGGATTGCTCTTGGCCATATCAATCATTCCTACCAACTCGAGTAATCCTACAACTAAAATTAAAGGTGTATCTTTTACAAGGGCTAAAAAGGTATTAGCAATTCCAGGAATAACAAGTTTTAATGCTTGTGGAAGAATTACAAGCAAGTGCATTCTCCAATAACCCATTCCAAGAGATTTTCCGGCATCATATTGTCCCCTAGGTAAAGCTTGTAGACCACCACGTATTACTTCCGCCATGTAAGCAGCTTCAAAAAGTGTAATGGCAATTATAACTCTTACAAGCTTATCCATATATGTTCCATCAGGTAAAAACATTGGCATCATTACTGAAGCCATAAATAGTACTGTAATTAAAGGAACACCTCTCCAAAATTCAATAAAACCTATTGATGAATATTTAATAACTGGAGCTAAAGATCTTCTTCCCAAAGCTAAAAACATTCCTATTGGGAAACAAAATAGAAGAGCGAAAATTGAAATAATAAATGTAAGAGAAAGTCCTCCCCACGCAGTAGTCTCAACCCATTCCAATCCAAAATTTCCAC
>AZYC01000014.1 GCA_000513075.1 alpha proteobacterium SCGC AAA288-G21
ATAGCAATTAAACAATCTTTACCTGCTTATGGTAACGAAATGATTTTAATGTTGAAAGGAACTTCTCTAGCGAGCACAGTGACTTTACTTGATCTGACCGATGAAATGAAATCAATATTTATTTTTATAGATGATATACTAAAGACAACTGGAAAAGTTGGTGAATACGATCAAAAAATTTAAAAAGAAAAATACTCATAAAATAATTTACAAGATACAATAAAAAGATAGATACCAAACAACTTTCCAATAAGCCTTTTGTCAAATTTATGAACTGTTTTGGCTCCAATCTTAGCCATAAACATTGTAATCGGTACAAAAATTAAAAATGTTGGTATATTTACAAATCCTAAGCTTAATGGAACGTTGATATTAAGATAACTTCCTGAAACTGCAAAACCTATAGCCCCGATTAAAGCAATTACGAATCCGACAGCCGCTGAACTGCCAATAGCGACTTTAATTGGATAACCAAACATTTTTAATACCGGAGTATTAATTACACCTCCTGCAATACCCATGGGAGCTGATAAAAAGCCTGACAAAAAACCACAAATAACCCTATAAATTAAATTTATTTTTCTGGGTTTGGGATTAATTTTTTCTTTTGCAGTCAAAAAATAGAGGGAAAAAAGCATGGTCATAATTGAAAAAAATAAAATTAAACTAGAAGTCTTTAAACTAACGGCAAATACGGTTCCGAACACAACTCCAATAGCAACAAATGCTCCAAAAGTTTTGACAATACTAAAATCAACAGCTTTAAATTTCATGTGTGTCATTGTTGATATTATTGATGTTGGAATTATAATTGAAAAAGATGTCCCTAATGCTAGGTGCATAATAAAAGCTTGTTCTATGCCAGCAAAATTAAATATATAAAAAAGAATAGGAACCATTATTAAGCCTCCACCTATTCCAAAAAAACCAGCCATAAAACCAGTAACGACTGCTGATACGGCCATTACAGTTAAAATAAATATTATCTGATTTTGATCTAGACTTTCCAACAACTCATCTACCTAAAGAAGTAGTCATACTATTGCTTTTAATGTGATCCATAATATGATTTACTTTCTGTAAATCAGCTTCCCTTATACACATGTTTTTACTTAAATATCTTTTCCAGTGAGTTGATCCTCTCTGGCCATGAAACAAACCTATAGTATGTCTCATTATTTGATTTAATCTAGTTCCTTTTTTACTTTCTTCTTTAATGTAAGGTATCATTTTCTCCATAACTTCGGTTCTTGATGGTATATTATGGTTACTAAAAATTTCTTTTTCAACTTCAGCTAAGAAATATGGAGAATGATAAGCTGCCCTACCAATCATTACACCATCTACTTTTTTTAAATGAGTATGAATTTTACTTATAGAGTCAATCCCTCCATTTAAAATAATGACATCATTAGGAAAATCTTTTTTGATATTATAAACAAAATTATAGTTTAAAGGAGGTATGTTTAAATTTTGCTTGGGGGTTAATTTATTTAATATAGCTCTCCTAGCATGAATAATAAAAGTTTTTGTTCCTGCATTTTTTATTATTTTAAGAAATTTTTTCAAAAATTCATAATCTTCCATGTCATTAATTCCAATTCTTGTTTTTACTGTTATTGGTAAAATGGTAGCGTTTGTCATTTCATTAACACATTCTCCAACTAAATTTGGTTCTTTCATTAAACATGCGCCAAATTTATTTTTTTGAACTTTTTTACTAGGACAACCTAAATTTAGATTAATTTCATCATAACCAAAATCTTCTCCAATTTTAGCTGCTTCAGCTAGAATTTTAGGTGAAGATCCTCCTATTTGTAGTGCCAAAGGCTTTTCTCTAAGATTAAATGATAGTAATTTTTTTTTATTTCCTCTTTTAATAGCTTCGGACACAATCATATCCGTGTACAACATTATATTCTTACTAATTAATCTTAAAAAATATCTATCATGACGATCTGTGCAATCCATCATGGGTGCCATTGAAACTTTTCTTATCATTTTAATGAATATTAAAAAAAATTATTTGATTTGATTTTACTTTAAGCATTATCAGAAGACTTGGGATCAACCAACTCACTCGAACCTTCTTTTATTTTTTCTTGATTATTTTTTCTTGATCTTCTAATTCTTTTAATGAGATGTTTTTATTCTCAGGTAAGCTTTCATCTTTAAATATTTTTTTCTGAACTAGCTCCTTTTTAAAAATTTCTATTTTTTCAGGAATTCTTCTGGCCCTTTTAGATGGCAAAATAGGAACTCCACTTTTTGAAATTTCTCCTTTATATATATTTTCAAAATCATCTCCCTCCGGTTCAGTCTGCTCCGAAACTTCTATATCTTTTTCAATATGTTTTCTTAACTTATTGATTGCCGATTCTCTTAGTTCATCTACTGAAACTTTCTTTTCCGCAATCTCTTTTAGTGCAATAACCGTATTTTTATCATTTTCAGGATCAACGTTTGGCTTTTCACCAGAATTCAACTGCACAGCTCTTTCCTTAGCGATCAAAACCAAATCGTAAGGACCATCAACCTTATCAATGCAATCTTCAACGGTTATTCTAGCCATGAGACAGAACTAATATAAAATAGACACCAAAAAATCAAGATTTATTTTTTAATCAAAGTTGGTTTGTAAAAGTTCTGAAAAATTATAACAATAAAAATTGAAATAGCGGTATAAATAGCACACAAAAAAGCTATATTTTCAATGGAATAGCCTAAATCAATTAAAACTCCAAATACCGCAGTGGCTAAGGCAGTTGAAAAAACCATTAATGATGCTGTTAAAGCTTTAATAGATCCCAAATAATTTACGCCATAAATTTCAGCCCAAAACGAAGATATTAAAACATTTGTTAACCCGTTTGAAATACCCATAAATCCCATAAAAATAAAAGCAGAATAAGGATGATCAAAAATAGCTAATATAATTACGCTTAACAGCAATGGTACATTCAGTAGTGGAAAAATTTTTCTACTAGTGAATTTATCCACCAAATATCCTGATAAAAACAAAGTAATTACCGTAAGTATCGAATAAACCATAAATGATTTAGCTATTGCAAATTTTCCCCAATCTTTTGATTCTATAATAAATGTTTGATTTATAACTATACCAGTAATTACAAATGATGATGCTAACATAGCTGGCAAAGCTGAATAAAATTTTAAATCTCTTATTACTTCCTTTCTGGTCCAGCTTTTAATTGAACCAATATTATTATTGACATGATTTCCGTTTTCTTTTTCTCTTGAAAATATATTAATGTCTTTAATTGTTAGATAAGTAAAAATCGGCAAGAATAATAAAATAATAACTGCTAATCCTTGCCATAAATTTCTCCAATATATAAATGTCAAGGCATAGACAGTTATTACAGGTAGTAAAAATTCTCCTAATGACATGCCAACCCAAATATAGCTCAATGCTTTACCTCTACTCCGAACAAAAAATCTAGCAACCGCAGTTGATGCAGTGTGTGCCATTAGCCCCTGGCCGGATAATCTAAGAAAAAAAATTCCGATAGCTAAAAAAATTATTCCGTTAATAAATGAAAAAAAAAGAACTGCAAAGGTTATAAAAATAACAACTAAAAGAGAGTAATTGACTAACTTTAAATCATCAATTTTTTTTCCTAACCAAATTAATGTTAAGCTACTACATAAAGTAGCAATCCCATAAAGTGCTCCAAACTCTCCATGAGAAATGTTTAATTCTTCTCTTATATTAGAATTAAATAAACCTATAAAAAAACTCTGTCCAACAGATGAAAAAAAAGTAAAAACAAAACCAAAAAGAATTATTTTGAAGTTTGATCTAATAATATCTATAATCATAATTAATTATGAGTTGTAAAGTTTCGTTTATTGGCCTTGGTGTAATGGGTTATCCTATGGCTGGATATATATCAAAGGCGGGTCATAATGTAACTGTATTTAACAGAACTAAATCAAAGGCCGAAAAATGGCTTGAAACTTACTCGGGTAAAATGGCAGAAACTCCTGCTGAAGCTGCAAAAGATTCGGATTTTATATTTACATGTGTTGGAAACGATAATGATTTAAAAGAGGTTACTTTTGAAAAAAATGGAATATTTAAATCAATAAAAAAAGGATCCGTCTACATAGATAACACGACTGCTTCTGCTACGATCGCAAGGAAAATTTATGATTATGCAAAAAAAAATAACTTCGGTTTTTTAGATGCTCCAGTTTCAGGAGGACAAGCGGGTGCTGAGAATGGTGCTCTGACTGTGATGATTGGTGGTGATAAAAAAGATTTCGACAAAGCTAGTCCAATCATTAATTGCTACAGTAAAAAAATGAAATTGCTTGGAAATGCTGGTAGCGGACAACTTGCAAAAATGGTAAATCAAATTTGTATAGCTGGTCTAGTTCAAGGTCTATCAGAAGGAATAAATTTTGGAATTAAAGCTGGTTTAAATATGGAAGAAGTGATTGAAGTTATTTCAAAGGGAGCTGCTCAATCCTGGCAAATGGAAAATAGATACAAAACTATGATAGAAGATAAATTTGATTTTGGATTTGCTGTTAATTGGATGAGAAAAGATTTGAAGTTTGCATTAGAGGAAGCTAAAAAAAATAATTCATTGTTGCCAGTAACTGAAATTGTAGATAAATATTATGGTGATATTCAAAAAATGGGTGGCGAACGCTGGGATACCTCTAGTTTAATAAAACGACTAAGAAAATAATTAAAATGACATTAACAAAAACACCTGTCTGCAATTTTGGAGAAAAAGCAAAAGATTTTGATTTGTTATCTACTGAAAATAAAAAAGTATCGCTAGGTGAAGTTAAGGGAGAGAATGGTACTTTGATTATGTTTATTTGCAATCACTGTCCATACGTAAAAGCTGTAATAAAAGAAATTGCCCAAGATTTAAAATTTTTAGAAGACCTAGGTATAAAATCTGCTGCTATAATGTCAAATGATGTAAAAAATTATCCTGAAGACTCTTTTGAAAACATGATATCTTTTTCAAAACTGCATAATTTTTCCTTTCCTTATCTGATTGATGAATCTCAAAAAGTAGCTAAAGATTATGGCGCAGTATGTACACCAGATTTTTTTGGTTATAATAATAATCTAGAACTGCAATACAGAGGTAGAATTAGGAAATTAATAGATCATAAACCTGTTGGTACAGGAGATAGTGAGCTCAGAATAGCTATGAAATTAGTGGCAGATTCTGGAAAAGGTCCTGCCAAACAAACTCCGAGTATGGGTTGTAATATAAAATGGTTTGATTAATGTTTTTGGTTAACACCAGGAATTTTCCACCTGAATTGGGTGGGATGCAAGTATTAATGGGAGGATTATCCGCTGCTTTATTAAACTATGGTTCAGTTAAAATTTTTGCAGAAAAACACAAGAATTCTGATACTTACGATAATAAATTTCGTTACGATATTACAAGAGTATCTGGATTAAAATTATTTAGAAAATTTAGAAAAGCTAATTTAGTAAATAATTATTTAAAAGAAAATCCTTCAACCAAGGCCTTGATTACCGATCATTGGAAAAGTCTAGAATATTTGAATAAAGAATATTTATTAAATAAGAAAGTACTTTGTTTAATTCACTCAAAAGAGATAAATCACCCCATAAATTCAAGATTAAATACAAGAATGAATGAAAGTATGTCAAAAGCGGATTTTATTATATCTAATTCGAACTTTACAAAAGGATTGGCTGTAAATAATGGAATCAAAGAAAATAAAATTAAAGTTATTCACCCTGGGATAAGTTTTTATGAAGAACCTAGTGAAAGCAATATAAAAGCGGCCAAAAATATATTTAAAGATTCATTTCCATGTTTAATTACAGTAGCTAGATTTGATAAAAGGAAGGGCCATGATAAAACAATTATGGCAATTAGAAATCTTAAGGAAATATTTCCTAAAATAAAATATGTTTGCTTAGGGTATGGAAAAGAAGAAAAAAATTTAAAAAAATTAGTCCATGAATTAAATTTGGAAAATATTGTTATTTTTATGGATAATATAAATTCAGATTTTAAATCAGCTTTAATAAAAAAATCTCACTTATTTATTATGCCATCAATTATTTATAAAAAATCAGTAGAAGGATTTGGAATAGCTTTTATTGAAGCTGGACAACATGGAATACCATCAATCGGCGGTAAAGATGGCGGTGCATCAGATGCAATAATTCACAATAAAACTGGTTTAATTTGTAATGGAAATGATCTTGATTCAATTTATCAAAGCATAAAAAACATATTTGAAGAAGATAGATATTTAAAATTTGGGAAAAATGCCAAAGAATTTTCAAAACAATTTGAATGGAGTAAGATTATTAAAAAATATATTGAACTTTTAAACTAACGATAATTCTTTGGAAATATTAGAATAAACTTCTTCAGCTGACAATTCTTTTAAATTGTCTTTAACAATTGCTTTAAATTTATTTGTTTCTATGCTCACTTTTTTCGGCGTTGTATGATATCCAAATAAAGTTACTCCTTTTGCTCCTAAATGAGCCGCCATGTGAGCAGGACCAGTATCATTTGAAATAATAAACCGAGCTTTATCTATTAAACCCGCTAACTGAGTTATTGTTAATGCTTTATTATCTTTAAGTATTACTAGGGCATTTATTTTTTTCGATTCTTCAATTTCATTAGGACTTGGCGCAATAATCAGTTTAAATTCTGGATTGTTCTTTTTGATAAGTAAAATTAAATCATTGTAGTATGGCCATTTTTTATGTGGTAAATCTATTGAACAAAAAGGAAATAACAAAATATATTTTTCTAAATTATATTTTTTTTTCAGGTCATCTATATTTTCACAGGCCCAGGAAAAATTAGGCTTTAGTGTATGTTTGGTAATAATGTTTGAATTAGTTAATTGAAAATTAAATCTTTCTAATACTGGATCATTATCAAAATCACTTTTGTTAGTTCCTAAGGGCAGTGTTGTCTCTGTACTAGACCATTTTATTTTATTAAACAAAAATTTTCTGTAAAATGACGTTCTAGATGAATTTTGTAAATCGAATATTTTTAATAATCTAAGTTTGGATATCATTTGTTTTAATTTTAATAAATAAAATAAGTTTAGCCGTGAAAATCTTTGATCAATATAAACTTCATCAATATATGGACATTTAAGAAATAATTCTTCATAGGTAGAGGTTGTAAGCATAATTACTTTATCTCCGGAATGATTTTCTTTTATGTCTTGAATCGCACCACTAATTTGAGCTATATCTCCTAATGAACCATGTTTTATGATTAATATATTAGACATTAAAATTTATAAGATAATGTTATATCACCTATAATTATAAAATGAGTAAAATTCTAACTGAAATATCAGCGGGTGAATTATTAGACAAACTTAGCATTTTAGAAATAAAGTTAAATAAAATAAAAAATCCAGATTTATTGCAAGAAATAAAAAAGGACTACAATATAATTAATGAAGCAAAGAATAAAAATATTAATTCTTCTAATGAAATAAATATCCTTTATACAGACCTAAAAAAAATAAATGAGCAGTTATGGGAAATTGAAGATAAAGTTAGATTATGTGAAAAAAATTCTGATTTTAAAGATAAATTTATTCAATTAGCTAGAGATGTGTATTTAAAAAATGATAAAAGATCTAAAATCAAATTAGAAATTAATAAAATTTTAGGCTCAAATATACAGGAGGTTAAACAGTATACTCAATACTGATTTTTATTTTGAATAATCTAATTTTTTTTCTAAAATTTTTATAAAATTATGTATGATAAAAGTCATCAATAAATAAATGCTTCCCGCAACAATAAATACTTCTACAGGTCTAAAAGTGGTTGATATTATATGTTTTGCTACACCGGTAAGATCAAGTAAAGTCACTGTGCTCGCTAGAGAAGTTCCTTTCAACATTAAAATCATTTCGTTACCATAAGCAGGTAAAGATTGTTTAATTGCTATAGGAAGTTTAATTTTAAAAAAAACATGTATTTTGCTTAAACCTAATCCCTCAGCTGCCTCTATTAGACCCTTTTGAATTGTTTCAAACGCTGACCTAAAAATCTCAGACGTGTAAGCTCCCGTATTTAAAGTAAAAGCAATAATAGCGCAGGAATATGGTTCTTTAAAAATCACCCAAAGAAATGACTCCCTTAACCATTCTACCTGCCCAAGACCAAAATATATTATAAATATTTGAACTAGAAGTGGTGTTCCTCTAAAAATATAGGAATAATAATAAGATATAAAGTAAAGAATTTTAATTTTACTAGTTCTCAAAACTGCAAAAAAAGCACCAACAAAAACTCCAAAAAGTAAAGATAACAAAGTTAACTCAATTGTTAAAATTGTAGCATTAAGTAATCTTGGAAAGCTTTCTATCATTAAATCCATTTAATACCCCTTGCTGTAATGCTTTTCTAAATTGTTAAATAATTTTAAGCTTAGAAATGTTAGAAATAAATATAAAACCGCTGCAAAAGAATAAAAAAACAAAGGATCTCTTGTAGATCCTGCGGCAATGTAAGACTGTCTCATAATCTCAACAAGTCCAGTAACTGATATTAATGAAGTATCTTTTAAAGTAATTTGCCAAACGTTACTTATATTGGGCAAAGCCAATCTCAACATCTGGGGAATTATTACTTTGTAATAGTAAAATTTTTTTTTTAAACCTAGAACTTCTGATGCTTCAAATTGACCTTTATTTATAGATTGAACTGCACCACGAAATACTTCAGTGGAATAGGCTCCAGAAATAATACCTATAGATAATGCCCCCGTTAAAAAAGCGTTGACTTCTATATAACCATCGTATCCAAATATTTTGGCCACATACATGACAGCACCACTACTTCCAAAGAAAAATAAATAAATGACTAAAAGTTCCGGCACTCCTCTAAAAACAGTTGTATAAAAACTTCCAATTAAATTTAGTATTCTAATATTTGATAATTTAAATGATGCAAAAATTGCGGCTAACAAAAATCCAATAAATATCGCCGTTATTGCAACGGCTATTGTCATCAAAGTAGCAAAAAAAAGCTCGTCTCCCCAACCAGTATCGCCGTATGCTAAAAGTCCCATAGATTTTAAGGCGATAGAATTAAATATCTATCGCCTTAAAAATAAATTTATTACATTGAAGCGTCAAAGCCAAAATGTTTAATCGCAAGCTCGCTTATAATTCCTTGTTTTCTTGCTTTATCAATTGCTTTGTTAAAATCTTTGAGAAGTTTAGCATCTCTTTTGCCGATATCTCCATCACCAGCTTGTCTTATTCCAACTCCAACTCCATTACCAAAAGCTCCACCTGAAAAAGTTGGACCAACTAGCACAACCGATTTTCCAGATTTTTCAGCATAATCAGTAAAAGCAACTGCTGCTGCTAAAGCAGCATCACATCTACCTGCCGCTAAATCTAAATTAACTTCATCTTGTGTTTTGTAAGTTCTAACATTTACTTTACCTACGTCACCCGACTCTAAAAAGTTTTGGTGAATAGTTGCTGTTTGAACACATACAGTTTTTCCAGCAAGAGCATCGGTTATAGTTTTTAAAGCTTTTTTAACATCGGCTCCACCTATTGATAAATTAACACCTTCAGGTGTATCCATGCTTCCTAAACCAGATCCCTTCATAACAGCAAGTGAAGCAACTTCATCTGCATAACCTTGAGAAAAAGTAATTGTTTTTTGTCTTTCAGCAGTAATTGACATTCCTGCCATAATCGCATCAAACTTTCTCATTAAAAGAGCTGGGATCATTCCATCCCAATCTTGTTCAACGATGGTACACTCGTGACCCATGATTGCACAAAGCTCTTTAGCCAAATCAACTTCAAATCCAATAAGATTACCCGAAGCATCTTTAGCATTCCATGGTGGATATGCACCCTCTGTTCCTATTTTTACCTTATCTGCTAAAACAGTTGTGCTAAGCAAAACTATTGAAGCAAATATGGATAAAAAAAGTTTTACAAATTTATTCATTTACCCCTCCGTATTAAACAATGAATTTAATCCAGATATTATTCCACAAATTGTGATTTATAAAAAGCCTAAATTTAATTAAGAATTAAGCACAGATGAAGCAAAATTCCAGTTACAGTCGAAACTAGGAATAAATACTCCATCAAGTTTGGAATTTACAAAATTTTTAGATAGAACTTTAAGCCAATCATCTACTTGCTTGGGTTTTTTATCTTTGCTTCCAACTTGTGCAGTTATAACCCCACCTGGCTTTAAAATTCTTTTTAAATTGTTCATATTTTTTGCTGCGAGATTAATACAATATTTATCGTCATTAAGGTCAACAAAAATTTTATCATATTTTGAATCCTCTATAGAATTTATGCTTTCAAAAGCATCCCCCCATACACATTTTACAGTATTACTTTCTTTTACTTTTCTACCGATTTTGGAAAGATGTTTAGTACATGCAGATACTACTTCTGAATCTAATTCAAACCAATCAACAAAGTTAAATCTCCTAGACAAACATTCTCTTGCTACACCTCCGTCTCCTCCTCCAATTATTGCTGCATTCGAATTTTTGGAATTTATACTCATAGCAGAATCTACAAACTGTCCACTGTAGATATGTTCATCTTTTTCAGCAACCTGAAGTTCGTTATTTATAAATAAAGATTTCCCAAATTCTTCTAATTCTAAAATTTCTATATGTTGACCAATTCTAGAAACAAAATCTTCAAGAACTTTGTTAACAACATAATATTTTTTTTTGTCCAGGTGTGCTATAAATATCATCATAAAGACCTACGGTGCTTCTATCAAATTTTCTAACTATTATTCTTTTGTGTTTAATTTCTGTTTTAAGTATGTCTAAAGCTACAGAAGGAGAAATTTTTGCACAGGTAAAAAAATCGAAACTTATTATATTTTTTTCTGGAAAAGTGTGAAAACTCATATGACTTTCTGCCAAAAGTGCCACTAAAGTAAAACCTTGTGGTTTAAATTTATGCTGAGAAACATTAAGTATTTCAACTTTTGCAGCTTTAGCAATTTTGTAAATTATTTTTCCGAAAAACTTCGCAGTATAATTCTGTTTTATACCCAAAAAATCTAAAGCAATATGTTCACCAACTTTCACCATATAAAACTACCCCTTTTTAAACTTCGAATCGCTATTTAAAAACTAATCAAATTTTTTACTTCTTTCAAATAAAAAACTGTTATAAATATTTCTTACGGAGTAAATTTTGAAAAACGATTGGTCAAACAACGAAGCTAAAAAATTCGTAAAAAAATATAAAAAACTTGGATTTTCCAAAGATGTTGCTTTGCGTGTATATACGAGCCGTTTATTGGGCAAAAATAAAAAATTAGTGTTGCATGGTGGGGGAAATACTTCCGTAAAAACGCGAATCAAAGATATAGATGGAAAAAAATACGAAGTTTTATGTGTAAAGGGTAGCGGCTGGGATATGGCCGATATAGAGCCTGAGGGTTTGCCAGCTGTCAAGCTAGAGCCATTATTAGCTATGAAAAAGAAAAAATACCTATCTGATGAAGATATGGTTAGCTTCCAAAAAAGAAACTTAATTAATATCAAATCTCCAAATCCTTCTGTTGAAACATTTTTACATGCTTTTTTACCATTTAAATATGTAGACCATACTCATTCCGATGCGATCTTAAATTTAACAAACAGGCCAGGAGGATTAAATTTTTGCAAAAAAATATTTGGAAACAAAGTTAGTATAGTACCGTACGTGATGCCTGGTTTTATGTTAGCCAAAAAAATAGATGATATTTACTCAAAAAATCCAAACATTAACTGTTTAATATTAATGAACCATGGAATATTTACTTTTAATAATGATGCTAAGGAAGCATATAGCTTAATGATAAAATATGTGTCACAGGCTGAAAGAGCTATTAAAAAACTTAAAGTTAAAAAAATTAAACAAATTAAAAATTTCTCCACAAAATTTGATGCTCATGAAATTGCTCCAGTAATAAGAGGTCTTTTATCTAAGAATAAAGATCAAAAATTCGTAATTAATTATAGATTAAACAAACACTTAAAATATTTTATGAATGGAAAAAATGTAAGATCCTATTCTTCAAAAGGAACTGTAACACCAGACCATGTGATTAGAGTTAAGCCTTTTCCTTTAATAATAACGCCTAAGAAAAATTCTTCCATTGATGAATTTAAAAAAACAGCAAAAATAGCTTTCGAAAATTATCGAAAAAAATACATAAACTATTTCAATACGAATAAGAACAAAGTTAAGGGAAAAAAAGTAATGTTAGATACTTCGCCAAGAGTAGTTTTGGTACAAAATGTTGGGATGTTTAGTGTTGGTAAAGACTTAAATTCAGCAAGAATAGCTGGAGATCTTACAGAAACAAATGCTAAAGTAATTGCTTCAGTTGAAGAAACTTCTACTTATAAATTTATTCCAGAAAAAGACTTTTTTGATGTTGAATATTGGTCTCTAGAACAAGCCAAAATTAAAAGAAAGAAAAAATTACTTGAAGGAAATGTTGTTGTAATAACTGGGAGCACGGGAACTATAGGCTTTGAAACTTATAAAATGTTTAAAAGTTATGGAGCTGAAGTTGTTTTGCTTGATTATAATCTAGAAAAATTAAAAGATTTACAATTAAAAATTAGTGATCTTTGCATTCACTGCGATGTAAGAAATAAAAAGAGTGTTAAGAAAGCTTTTAATCAAATTTGTAAAAAGTACGGAGGAATAGATATTTTAATTTCAAACGCGGGAACAGCTACTAATGGGGCCATAGGTGAAATAGAAGATAATATATTAAGACAAAGTTTTGAAGATAATTTCTTTTCTCATCAAAATTGTGCTTCTGAAGCTATTAAAATAATGAAAAAACAAAATACTAATGGTTGTCTGCTTTTCAATATTTCAAAACAATCTGTAAATCCCGGAAAAAACTTTGGACCTTATGGACTACCTAAATCTGCTTTACTTAGTTTATGTAAACAATACGCCGTAGATTATGGATCTTATGGAATTAGATCTAATGGAGTCAATGCAGACAGAATAAGAAGTGGCTTAATGAATGATAAAATGATCAAGACTAGAGCTAAAGCAAGATCAGTAAGCCCTGATGACTACATGAAGGGAAATTTATTATTAAAAGAAGTAAGAGCTGAAGATGTTGCTAAGGCCTTTTTTCATTTAGCTACTTCAAAAAAAACTACTGGAGCAGTTCTTGCTGTTGATGGTGGTAATATAGCTGCTTCATTAAGATAAATACACATCAGGCAACAGAACGCCCTTTTTAATTTCCTTGATTATCATTATTCATTTATAATTTATAATTATAGAATGATAAGAGAATATACAAAAAATGATACTTCCAAAATTCTACATGTTATTAATAACGCTTCCTTAAGATACAAAGGTATTATACCAGACAATTGTTGGCACGAACCATACATGTTAGAAAAAGAATTGGTTAACGAATTTTATGATGGAGTTAGTATGTTTGGTTATCAACATAATAACAAATTGATCGGAGTGATAGGGATTCAGGAAGTAAAAGATGTTATTCTTATAAGACACGCTTATACTTTAACTTCATACCAAGGTAAAGGAATGGGAAGTGCGTTGCTTGAATATCTATTAAAAAAAAATCAAAATTTTCGCTTATTGGTAGGCACTTGGCGGAATGCAACATGGGCAATTCGATTTTATGAAAAATTTGGTTTTATTCTTCACGCAAAAGAACAATCAACTTTATTACTTAAAAAATATTGGAAAATACCATCAAAACAAGTTAAAAATTCAGTAGTTTTAGAACGATTTTAAATATTAGTTTTACCCATTAAATTAACTATTAAAACTCCTGCAATAATTAATCCCAAACCTATTAAAGTATAAAGATTAGGTATCTGATTAAATTTAAAAACACCAACAGTAGCTGTAGCAATAATAGTTAACCCTGCAAAGGAAGCGTAAGTGATGCCAACGGGTATAACCTTCATAACTTGAGATAAAGAATACATACACAAGACAATGGTGATTGCAGTTATGATGCTTGGTAACCATAACGTAAATCCTTCAGCGCTTTTTGCAAAACTATTTGATGTAGTTCCCAAAACTACAGCCAAAACTAAAAATAAATAAGAAGTAATTGTGCTCATTTAAATAATTTTTTTAAACCATCTTTAGATGCTTCACATACACCTTTTTCTGTAATTAGTCCTGTTACATATTTGGCTGGAGTTACATCAAAAGCTAAGTTCATTGATTTGCTTTTTTTTGGATAAATTAGTACTTTTTTAACATTATTATTTTCATCTAATCCTTCTACATAAGATAATTCTTCTGAATTTCTTTCTTCAATTGGAATATTTTTTATATCGGTAGTTTCCCAATCTATTGTTGAACTTGGCAAAGCTACATAAAAGGGAACATTATTATCCTTGGCAGCTAATGCTTTTAAATAAGTACCAATTTTATTTGCAACATCCCCTGTTGCAATAGTCCTGTCAGTTCCAACTATACACATATCAACCTCACCTCTTTGCATCAGTATTCCACCCGTGTTGTCTGCAATAATTGTATTAGGAACTTCTTCTTCATTCAATTCGTATGAAGTTAAATTAGCTCCTTGGTTTCTTGGCCTTGTTTCATCAACCCAAACATGAAGTGGTATTCCTTTTTTGTGAGCATGATAAATTGGAGAAGTTGCTGTACCCCAGTTAATTGTCGCAAGCCAACCCGCATTACAATGAGTTAAGATATTTACTGTATCCTTTTTTTTATTATAAATCTCTTCAATGATTTTTAATCCATTTAATCCTATATTTTCACAAAACTTAACATCTTCTTCGCAGATAGCTTTTGCCTCATCTAAAGCTACTTTTAATAATTCATTATTGTTAATCCCAGATAATTTTTTCATCATTCGATCTACAGCCCACTTTAAATTGATTGCAGTTGGTCTTGATTGAATTAATTCCTCAGAGCTTTTTTTGATAAAATTAGGATCATTTTTTTCCATAATTGCTAAAACTATCCCGTAAGCAGCTGTTCCGCCTATTAGTGGTGCCCCCCTTACCTCCATTGTTTTTATAGCGTTAATCGCATCTTTTATTGTTTTTAGATCTTTGATTATAAATTGATGTGGAAGCTTTGTTTGATCAATAATTTTCACAGTTTGACTTTTTTCATCAAACCAAATTGTGCAATATTGTTTTCCTTCTATTTTCATTTATTTAATACTCTTCCAGCGACCGTTTTTAATTTATCTTTTGTTTTTTGAGTTCTCTTTTCAGGAGCTGTTATAATTGCTACATCTAAACAATTATTTGTTGGATCTTTTGGATCTATGTGTTTTTCAAAATTATCAATAAGGTTCTTAATCATATTTTTTGCTTTAGCAGCATTTCCCAAAAGAACTTTTATTACTTGCTGAACATCTACATTTGCATGATCTGGGTGCCAGCAATCATAATCAGTTACCATTGACACTGATGCATATCTAATTTCTGCTTCTCTAGCTAATTTGGCTTCTGGCATATTGGTCATTCCAATGACATCTGCTTTCCATGATCTGTATAAATTTGACTCTGCTAAAGTAGAAAATTGAGGACCTTCCATAACAACATAAGTGCCTCCTCTTTGATAAGGTATATTCTCTTTTTTAATACTTTCTTCACAAGCGTTCATAAGACCAATTGATGTAGGATGAGCCATTGATACATGGGCAACAATTTCTTCATCAAAAAAAGTTTTATTTCTTGCAAATGTCCGATCTATAAATTGATCTATAATTACAAATTTTCCAGGGGGTAATTCCTCTTTTAAAGATCCCACTGCAGAAACCGAGACAATATCAGTAACTCCAAGTTGTTTTAAGGAGTCTATATTAGCCCTAAAATTTATTTTTGATGGTGAAATGAAATGACCTTTGCCGTGTCTTGGAAGAAAATAAACCTCTTTTTCATTGAATTTAGTTTTTATTATTTGATCAGATGGATTTCCCCAAGGAGTTTTAATATCTAAAAATTCTCTGTCCTTAAATTCTTCAACATCATAAAGTCCGCTTCCGCCGATTATTGCTAATTTATTATTTGCCATAAGATGAAAATAATTTATTTATATATATAATTCAATTAATTATGGATTTAAAAGAATACATTAGATCAATTCCTGATTATCCAAAAAAAGGGATTCTTTTTAGAGATATAACTACATTAATCAAAAATGAGAAAGCTTTTACAAGCTGTATAGATCAAATTGTAGAAAGAAGTAAAAAATTTAAACTTGATAAAATTGCAGCAGTAGAATCTAGAGGTTTTGTATTCGCTTCTGCTGTTTCTTACATTTTAAGCAAACCATTTATAATGCTTAGAAAAAAAAACAAATTGCCAGCAGAAACTCATTCAGTTGATTTTGATTTAGAATATGGAAGAGCAACTTTAGAGATCCATAAAGATTCAATAAAAAAAGATGAGAAAATTTTAATCATAGATGATTTGATTGCTACTGGTGGAACAGCAGAGGCGGCTGCTAGACTTATTGAAGTTTCAAATGGCAAAGTTGCTGGATTTATCTTTGTAATTAATTTATTTGATATAGGTGGATGTAAAAAATTAATTAAGAAAAATTATAAAGTTGAAAATTTAATCGAATTTCCTGGACATTAAAAATCTATTCTAAATTTCGATTTTTTTAATAACATTGAGTTTAATAGACCTAAAAAGCGATACTTATATTTATTTTTTTCTAAAGCATTATTTACAAAAGTAAAATAAATAAATTTTAAAAAAAATGGTATTATTTTAAAAAAACCTTTCCAGTAAGCTAAAAAATAACCATCATATTTTTTATTAAAATAAAATTGAGACCATAAATAATGCCAATTTCTTAATGTGATTGCTTCAAGCTCATATTTTTTATCAAAAGCAAAAGATCCTTTGAAGCCCAAATGATTAACAATTAATTTGTTGCTTGAAAAAATTAATTTATTATTATTATTGAGTCTTCTGCATAAATCAAATTCTTCAAAAAAAAGAAAAAAATTTTCATCAAATATTTCCTTATTTTCAAAATTTTTTAAATTTATAAGAAATGAACAACCTACAACCCATTCAACAGGGGTAAGCTCTTGAATGCTAAAATCTATTTCTTTATTCTTTTTTTTGCTAGAAAAAAAACCAGCAGGTTTATAAATACTGTTATCATTATATTGTGTTCCAATAATTGAAAAATCAATATTTCCTTTTAAATATTTTTGTATATTGCTAAAGAAAGAATTATCACAAATTATATCGGGATTAAGAATCAGGGCATATTTAGTAAATGTGTTTTTTAAACCAAAATTATTTCCCGAACCCATTCCTAAATTAGATCCAGAGCATATAATTTTTACATTATTATATTTTCTTTCTATTTCCTCCTTGTTAATAAATTCTTTTGAGTTTTCAACAATTACGATTTTCACATTATTATTAATTGAAGAAAGACAGTTTTTTAAAATTGTTCTATCGGTTTTGAATGTAACGATTACAACTGTTAAATCTGACAAATTATCATCCATATTTTAGACTTAATTAAATATATACTTCTTTTTTAATTAATGTAAAAAAATTAAATGAAAAAAATTATAGTTACAGGTGGTTTGGGATTTATTGGAAGCAATTTAATTAAAATATTACTTAAAAAAGATTTTTTTATAATAAATATTGATAGAGTTTCTTACGCTTCAAGTTTTTATAACACTCGAGAATTTATTAAAAGCAATAATTACAAATTTATAAAATGTAATATAAATAATTCTAAAAGATTATTTTCAATATTTAAAAAATTCAAACCCGAAGGAATATTTAATTTAGCAGCGGAAACTCACGTTGATAGATCAATTGATGGTCCTCATCCATTTATTATAAACAATATTAATGGAACTTTTTCACTATTAGAATGTTTTAGAAAATATTCTAAAATAAAAAAAAATTCGAAATTAATACATATTTCTACAGATGAAGTTTATGGAGATGTATTAAAAGGAAGAAGTCATGAAAATCACCCATATAAACCTAGCTCTCCATATGCTGCTTCAAAAGCATCTTCGGATCATTTAGTTTTCTCATATGTAAGAACTTTTAATTTAAATTGTATAATAACAAATTGTTCAAATAATTATGGACCTCGTCAGCATCCCGAAAAACTTATACCAAAATTAATTTATAATATTTTAAATAATAAGCCGCTGCCTATTTATGGAAATGGAAAAAATTATAGAGAATGGATTTATGTAGATGATCATTGTGAGGCTTTGATAAAGGTTTTAAAAAAAGGTAAAAAAGGTGAATTTTATAATATTGGTTCAAATATAAATCTAAATAATATTGAAATTTCAAATTCACTTTTAAAAATAGCAAAAAAAACTATTAATGTAGGCAATAAAGTCAAAATTAAATTTGTGAAAGATAGGCCTGGGCATGACATTAGATATGCTTTAAATAGTAATAAAATTAAGAAAAAAATTGGATGGAAACCAAAAACAAAATTTGTTGAAGGAATTAAAAATACTTTTATATGGTATTTAGATAATCACGAATATTATAAAAATATTTCGAAAAAAAACATAATAAATAGATTAGGAAATAAAATTGATTAAAAAGGGAATTATATTAGCTGGAGGCTATGGGACAAGGCTTGGTCCTCTTACAAAAGCTGTTAATAAACAGTTACTGCCTCTCTACGATAAGCCTTTAATTTATTATCCGTTATCAGTTTTAATGCTTGCTGGTATTAGTAATATTTTAATTATAACTAATAAAGATGAAAAATCTAATTTCATAAAATTACTAGGTGATGGATCTCAACTTGGAATAAAAATTACATTTTTAGAACAAAGTAGGCCAAAAGGTTTACCCGATGCTTTTATTATTGGTAAAAATTTTATTGGAAAAGATGATGTTGTCCTAATATTAGGTGACAATTTTTTTTATGGCCAAGGATTTACTAATAGACTTAAAAATGCTTTGAAAAAAAATAAAGGTGCTACAATATTTACATATATAGTAAATAACCCTTCGGATTATGGGATATTAGAAACTAGTAAAAGAAATCAAATTAAAAAGATTATTGAAAAACCATCTAGACCTAAATCAAATTTAGCTATAACTGGTTTGTATTTCTTTAATCATAAGGTTATTAATTTTGNCAAATCACTAAAACCTTCAAAAAGGAATGAACTGGAAATTGTTGATTTGTTGAATATTTATTTAAAAAAGAAATTATTGAGAGCAGAGTTTATGGGCAGAGGTAGTGCTTGGTTAGATACTGGAAATACCACAAATCTATTTAATGCCTCACAATATATAGCTGCAATAGAGGAAAGACAGGGATTAAAAATTGCATGTATTGAAGAAATTGCTTATCAAAATAAATGGATTTCTAAAAAACAAATCTTAAAAAGAATTAATTTTTACGGCAAATGTGACTATTCTGATTATTTGAAAAAAATATTTTAAATGCAAAAATATGAAAATCATTAATACCAGTTTTAGGGACCTTAAAATTATTGCTCACAAAAAACATTCTGATTTCAGAGGTAGTTTAAGAGAGACATACAATAAAAAAATAATTAATTGGGATAAATTTATATTTGAGTACGCAACTATTTCTAAAAAAAATGTTTTAAGAGGATTTCATTTTCAATATAAACATCAACAATCTAAGCTAATTACAGTTATCAAGGGAAAAGTTTTAGATTGTGTAATTGATCTTAGAAAGAATTCACGCACATCCGGAAAAATTTTTTCTATAATCTTGTCAGAAAATAACTGTAAATCCTTATATGTGCCCAGGGGATTTGCGCATGCATATTTTTCAATACAAAAAATTAATGTAATTTATTACAAATTATCTGATTATTATAACCCTAAATTTGAAGATGGAATTTATTATAATGACAAAGATATTAAAGTTAAATGGCCTAAAACAAAATTAATTGTGTCAAAAAAAGATAAGTTACTGGGCAGCTTTCAAGACTTCAAAACAAAATATAAAGGGTTGTAAACAATTTATAAATAGATTTATTTATTAATGTTTCAAATTAAAAGTACTTTGCAAAAAAAAATTATTAGACTTAAAGGAAGTAAAAATATTTTAAAGTTAAATTTTATTTTTCACAAGTACTTTGGTGAAAAAGACATAGGTGAAATAGGACTAAGTTTTTCAAGTAAACCAGATAAAAAAAAAATAGTACAAGATACGATTGATAGAAAGAAATATAAATCTTATTTGGAGATTGGTTGTTTTAATAATGATTTATTTAATCATATAAATTGTCAAAAAAAAGTTGGTGTAGATCCTTATTCAGGTGGAACAATAAGAAAAACAAGTGATAATTTTTTTTTAGAAAATAAAGAAACTTTTGATTGCATTTTCATAGATGGTCTCCATTATTATCAACAAGTAAAAAAAGATATTACTAACTCAATAAAATCATTGAATCAAAACGGAGTAATTTTTGTACACGATTGTTTACCAAATAATGTTTTTGATCAGGCTATTCCTCGATGTAAATATGTTTGGAACGGTGATGTTTGGAAAGCAATTGTGGAATTTAGAACCTTAGATTATGTTGATACATATACTTGTTACGCTGATATGGGAATAGGTGTAATTTTAAAGAACAAAAACAAAAAAAAATTAAAAACTGATATTAAAGATTTTTCAAAACTAAAATTTTCCGATTATTTTAAAAATTTTAAAGAATATATGAATATTGTTGAACATGATAAATTAGGAAATTTATTTTAATAATATGGTAGCGGGAAGTGGGATCGAACCACCGACCTCGGGCTTATGAGTCCCGCGCTCTAACCAACTGAGCTATCCCGCCATACTACCGTTATCCTTTTATAATACTTTTTAATTCCTATTCAATATTGATGATCTAAACTTAGCCATCTATAATTTTATTGGGTACGTAGAGCTGGAAAAACAGGGCTTACTTTTAAAAATAATCTTTGATATTCTTGTTTTATGCATTTATTTGCTATGTAGGTAATGTTTGCTGATTTGGCTATTTCTTGTGCTTCTTGATTTTGAATACCGTACTGTAACCAAATAACTTTTGCTCCAATCTTAACCGCTTGTTCAGCAATCATAGGAGTTTCTTTTGATGGACGAAAAACATTAACTATGTCTACTGGAATATTAACATCTTTCAATTTAGCTACTATAGTTTCTCCATATGTTGTTTTTCCCGCCGAAAAAGGATTTATTGGTATTACTCGATAACCAAATTCTTGGAGATATTTCATAACAATAATTGAAGGTCTTCTTATAATATTGTTAGAAGGTTCATCCTTTTTAATTGAGCTTACACCTACCATCGCAATTGTTTTTGCAGAACTAAGAATCTGTTTAATTAATTGTTCATTTTTTGCTGAATGAATCATTTATTTATTTTTCCAATTAGGGGTTCTTTTTTCTAAAAAAGCCGAAATACCTTCTTGAGCATCCAAAAACTTCATATTTTCGCACATAACTTTGCTTGTATATTTGTAAGCTTCATTTAATGGCATTTCTAATTGTTTATAAAAAGCCTCTTTCCCTATTTTAACAATTTTTGTGGACTTAGAAGAAATTTTCTCAGCTAATTTTAAAACTTCTTCTTCTAGACTTGAGTATTCAAAATAATCGTTGATAAGGCCAATTTCTTTTGCATATTTTGCAGAAATAGGTTCTCCAGTCAAAAGCATTTTCATTGTTTTTTTTCTATTTACATTTCTACTTAAAGCAACCATAGGAGTACTACAAAAAAGCCCTATGTTAACACCTGGGGTGGCAAAAATTGCATCGTTGCTACTCAAAGCCAAATCACATGTTGCAACAAGTTGACACCCAGCAGCAAAAGCAGCCCCATGGACCTTGGCAATAACAGGTTTGCTATTTTTCACTATATTCATCATCAACTCAGAACATAAATTAAATAACTTTTGATAATCAGCTTTTCCTTTTAAAGAATTGATTTCCTTTAAATTGTGTCCGGCACTAAAACCTTTTCCAGACCCTTCAATAATAATTACTTTCGTTTTTTCATCATCATTTAAACTTTTGAAACATTTTATTAATGATTTAAGTGTATTTAAAGATAGAGAATTATAGGTGCTAGGTTCATTGAGTTTTATACGTGAAATGCCTTTGTTTGATGACTGAATAATAATATTGGATAATTCTTTCATTAAAAAAATTTATCAGTGTGACCACACTGTGACAAGACCGTTATTTCTTAATAATAGCTTTATTTAAATGATTTAGAGGGGAATTTCTTATTGTTGTTTTTTTAATTTATTAGCTGACCAAATTCCTTTTCTTATTCCTCCGTCAGGATACGATAAAGCTCCTTGACCATGTTTTTTGCCTTTTTTCCATTCACCAACGTATATTCTTCCGTTGGCATATTTCATTGTTCCATGCCCTTCCAATTTATCGTTTGCCCATCCTCCAACATACTTAACAAATAAACCTCTTTTTTCTTTTTTGTTTTCTGATGACGCTGCAGTAAAATTCATAGTTCCTTCTCCATCACGCTTATTTTCTACCCAACCTCCATAGTAAACCCCTCCGTCTTCATAGGTAAAAGATGCTTGACCATTTCTTATAATGAGCTCTCCATTTTTCCAGACACCTTCTTCTGTTGTTCCGTCTGCCTTTGTCCAGGATCCTTGCCCATTTCTCTCACCATATTTATATAATCCAAAGTACTTACCGCCGTCTTCTAAAAAAATACTTACTTCTCCATCTAACAAACCATTTACCCAACGCCCACTATTTTGTCTTCCATCAGGAAATGTGAAGGTTCCCTGTCCATTATATACGCCTGTAGCGAATTCTCCTTCATATTTTCCTCCAAGATGGTTAGTGAAAGTTCCTTCTCCGTGAAATGAATCTGATTTAAATTCACCAACGTACAAATCTCCATTAGCAAATTTGTACACTCCGTACCCTTCTGATTTGCCTCTTTTAAAGCCTCCTTCGTAAACCGCTCCACCGCTGTATGTATAAGTTCCTTGTCCAGAAAATTTTCCGCCCTGAAATTCGCCAATGTACTTAGAGCCATCTTTACCAAACAAAGTACCTTGACAATCTCTCCATTTGGCAAACATCTTCATTCCTGAAAAGGAAAATGTTTTAACTTCAAGAGGACTTCCTTCGCACTCAAATAATGAACTTTCTGTTTGTGTTGGTTCTTTCTTGGCTGCCTTGGCTTCTTTTTTCTTGGCTGTCTTGGTTTTCTCTTTCTTTGCTTTTTTTTTACCTATTTCAATACGTTCAATCAATTTACCTTTTTTCCAAATACCGTGATCTATATCTCCACTAGCAAATGTGTAGGTCCCTAGTCCACTCCGTTTACCTTTCATAAATTCCCCAACATATTTGTCTCCAGCAAATTCTCCATCTCCCCAAGTGAAAGTTCCTTGTCCTGAATATTTTCCACCTTGAAATTCTCCAACGTATTGAGAACCATCTTTATTAATCAAAGTACCATGACAATTTCTCCATTTAGCTAACATTTTCATCTTGGTTGCAAGACCTCCCCCAGTTAAGGATAATTTTTTAACTTCATAAGGACTTCCTTGACACTCAGATAACGAACTTTGTGCCTGTACTATATTGCAAAACAGTGTACTTAGAAATAAAGTAATCAAAAATTTTTTCATCAATGTTAATTATGAAAAATAACAAACTGTTTGTAAAGTTTTAATTTTAATTAATTTAAAATAAACTTATAAAATTTATAAATGTTAGAAAAAACTGGAATTCTCTTTGTCATTCTTATTTTACTGCTTGCTTTTTATCTTGTTATTAGATTAGGTGCAGGAAAAAAAAAAGACATTTCTAAATCCAATCAAATGTCAAATTATTTGAGCAGTGTTCGTATTTTAATAATTATACTAGCAATAGTAGCATCGATTTTATGGTTTTTTTTATAAATTAAGGTGCGGGGTTTGGATTGTTTTTGTGAACTAAATTAATTTCGTCAATAATTTCAGAACTCAATTTAATATTTATGCTGTCTATATTTTCTTTGAGCTGATTCATGTTCGTGGCTCCTATTATATTACTTGTTACAAAAGGTTGTTGATTGACAAATGCCAAGGATAATTGGGCTAGAGAAATTTTATATTTTTTTGTAATTTTAAAATATTCTTCTACTGCCAACGACGGCAGTTTTCCAACGTATCGTGGAAACATATCACCAAACAATTGTAACCGCGAACCTTTGGGTTTTTGATTATTCCTATATTTTCCACTCAAAACACCGAACGCCATAGGCGAGTAAGCTAGCAAGCCAGATTTTTCTCGAATAGAAATTTCCGCTAAGCCAATTTCATATGTTCGATTTAATAAATTATAAGGATTTTGGACAGACATAATTCTAGGTAAATTGTAAAACTTTGCTATTTCTAAAAACTTGGACAAGCCCCATGCAGATTCGTTGGAAAGGCCCACATAACGAATTTTACCATGATCAACAAATTGTTTTAGTGCTTTTAAAACAGATTCTATACTGTTCCATTCTCTTTCTTCATTTTCATGTTTATAATTTAATTTTCCAAAAAAATTGGTGTTTCGTTCAGGCCAATGTAATTGGTAAAGATCAATATAATCAGTTTTTAATCTCTTTAAGCTTTCTTCAATTGCTATTGTAATATTTTTTTTTGTATACTGAAGGTCTCCTCCACGTACCCAGGGCAGACCTGGTCCAGAAATTTTTGTCGCCAATATAACTTTTTTACGATTGTTTCGTTCATTAAACCAATTTCCAATAATTGTTTCAGTTGCACCAAAGGTTTTTTCTGAAGGAGGAATGGCATACATCTCTGCCGTATCAAAAAAATTTATGCCTTGGTCTAAGGCGTAATCCATTTGTTCGAAAGCTTCTTCTTTATTATTTTGTACGCCCCAAGTCATTGTACCAAGACAAATTAAACTTACATCTAAATCGGTATTTCCAAGTTTTTTAAATTTCATAAAGAAATGATCTGAATTTTATTTTATTATTTTTCTTGAATTGAATATTTCTTAAATAATGAAATTCCATTCTTAATTTTGTGCTCGTAAGATTCTTTAAAACTTTCCAATTGCCAACCGGACATTCTTTTAGTAATTACGTTAAGATTATTTTTTTTCCATTCTTCGGTTGTTTGTTCATCTTTCCAAATCTTTTTTTCTTCATTAGTTCTAGCACATCCATAACAATAGCCTGTTATGGGGTCCGTTTTACAAATACTTAAACAAGGTGAAAGAAGCATATAAATAAAAAAATTAATTTAGGATAGATTAAGATGTTTTTAAACTATTAAAATTTTTATATAATATTTGAAGGACTGTTAGCTCAGTTGGTTAGAGCAATCGCCTCTTAAGCGATGGGTCCTGGGTTCGAATCCCAGACAGTCCACCATCAAGCTGATATTCTTTTTAATAATTAATTATTCTAACTGAGGAATGCTCTCCCCACTAAGAGCCATCAAAGTTCCTTTATGGATATCTGTAACCTGTTTTGTTTCTAAGGGTGATTTTGCATTAATTGATTCACTTGCTGGATCCATGAAAACCTTCGTTAGTTGCCAGGCATGCCTGTTTGGAAAGTTTGGTTCTGCTAACAAAATTAAATCTTCAAAATTATAAATCACAAATCCCTTAGTTTTGCCGTATTTTCTAAAATGGCCAGTACCGTTTATGAGTGCTCTTGCATTCTTTTTAGAAAGCAACACTAATGGCATTTGACCAGTTGAGAATAAACTTTGTACCCTTTTAAAGGTTCTGGCTCGAGCAGGTCTGGCACTTGCTTCTGGTAATTCTTGATTTATAATTTCTACTAAGATTTTTGAAAAAGGATAGGTTGGAGCATCTTCACGCGTACTCATTATAAGAAGATGTTGTTGTCTATAAGCTTGGTACCCACCCCAAGGGGAATGACCAACAAGTAGAATATAAATAACAAAAATAGAAACAAATCTTAAAATAAATAATTTACCAAACATAAAAAATTAACACCTATAAATAAAAGGCGTTTTTATAAAAAAACGCCTTTTATAATATATTATATCTAGAGTATTAATTTCTGTATTTGTCAAATACATCCATATTAAGAACAGCAGAAACAATAAAGTTTGGAACATCTACTACTTGTCCAACCCTAAGGTCCACAGCTACAGAACATAGAATGTATGCTTGCTCTCTAGTTAAACCATGTTCTTTAACCAAATAGTCAATCATTTGCAGCAATGCATGTCTTGCAGAAATTGTAAGATCTTCGGATACATTTGCAAGATTTATGAATTTTCCAGAGTCTAAATATGCATGAGAAGGAGGTATTTCTCCTTTTGCTTTTAAAGGAATGCCAAGTGTTTGGTAATATCTAGTAGGTTCCATATCAATGATTTGATCATTGCCCACAGTCACAGGCATATCCATGTCCTCCCCTTTAAATGGTAAAATTTTAACTCTTACAGTAACAACACTTCCCATTTCAATTGCTGTACCAGAAACTTCACCATCACCTTGTGCATAGTGAATGTCACCAGCAAATAAACCACAGCCGTCTATGAAACAAGGAAATATAATTTTAGTCCCGACTTGCTGTTGTTGAACATCCATATTACCACCATTTTCTCTTGGTGGAATTGTTCTTAAACAATCATCTTTATATTTACTCATTGCTCCACATATTTTTTTTGGCAAAGCTCCTCCTGGCGAAGGTGTTAAAGCAACCCCACCTGCACTAGCAAGTTCTGCTTCTCTAGCTTTCCATTTTTGAATTTCAGGTTCTCCTGGAAGAACACCGATGGATCCAGGAAATGCTTCATAAGGAACTGTAATTCCAGGCATACCATCCGAAACAGCACCTATTCGAGTTAATCTCCAGTTTACAATGTACGGATCAGGAAACACATCTCTTAAAAATCCAAATCCAGGAACAATTACTGTATACCCATATTCATCTGGAGCAATATCAATCAATTCAACTTCAAGAGCATCACCTCTTTTTGCACCATTAATATATACAGGACCAGTCATAGGGTGAACTAACCCAAGGTCAACTGTAGCCAAGTCATCAGCAGTTGAATCTAACCTAAACCCAGTATCCAAAGCATCACGAGTGTGAAGTATAATCATATCACCAGGATTAGCTTTTGCTGCTGGTGGTATCTTTGGATGATAACGATTGAAACAATTTTTATCATCTTCACAATGTGCACCAGTTTTTTTTAGCTCTACCTTTGTCATCCACTTTTGATCAGTGGTATCAGCAACAGCTAAAACTCCAAGTGAAATTGTAAAAACAAGTGTAAACAATATCTTTTTTAACATTCTTCTCCTCCTTATAGCTTCTAACTTTTAAGCTTAGATTTTATGACGGAATGTCGCACTTAGCAAATTCTAAGCAAATAGGGGCCTAATTACGCAACTAAAAGTTTAAAATATTAAAAATGCAATTTATTTATTAATCAAATTATAGATCTAAGGCGTAAATTGCTCCTGAGATTCTCCAATCAACTAGACCTCTGACGGCATCAATAACGCTTCCAAGAAAGAAAAGGGGTATCAAGTGTACATCATTTCAAATTTTTTATTCTGAGAATTAATATTATAAAATTATAATTTTGATTTTAATGACAAAAATCTTAATTAAGACAAGATTAAAACAATTAAATATCCAAATTTGTCTTTAATTAGTTATCATGAAAAAAATTATACTTATTCTTTCAGCATTATTGTTAACCGCATGTTCAAATCATATGGTCAAAGTGGGTAAACGTTGTACTCCTCTGGGCAGTGACAATAGTTATGAAAAGTCATTTGTTTGGCTAGTAAATAAAGCTAACTTGGATTCTTTCGATGAAAAAATA
>AZYC01000015.1 GCA_000513075.1 alpha proteobacterium SCGC AAA288-G21
TAAAAAAAAGAAGAGTATCTTTATCAATTAAAATGCTTGAGGAAGAACAAACTAAGGAAGCTATTAAAAGGTACGGCAGCGTAGATAGCGGCAGATCGCTGCCTTTTGCTGAGCTTCCAAAAACTCTCAAGAAACAAAATAAGACAAAAGAAAAATAAAATTGAGTTTTGTTAAAAATCGAATATTAGACCAATTAGCTAATTCCTATCCCAATTTTCTTAGACGAGACCTAGAGAAAGCCTTGAATCTTGTATTGGATGAAATAATCAAAACAATTGCTAAGGGTGAAAATGTTCAAATTAGAGGGTTTGGATCCTTCAAAACTAAACAGTTAAAACCTAGAATTGGCAGAAATCCTAAAGATGGATCAAGAGTAAAGATCGCTGCCAAACAAAGTGTGAATTGGAAAATAAGCAAAGAACTTTTTCAAAAATTGAATCAGGATACAAGTAACAATGAATAAAATTATTCTAGCTTTGGATACAACAGACGTACAGAAAGCTTTGGAAATTACAAAAAAAATAATAGATAAAATTTTTACGGTAAAATTAGGTTTAGAATTTTTTATTGCAAATGGAAAAAGTGGAATTCAAAAATTTAACAACATAGGAGTCAACAATTTAATGTTAGATCTTAAATTGAAAGATATACCTCAAACTGCTTACAAAGCAATAAAAGCGCTGGACGATATTAAATTTGGTTTCTTAACAATACACGCTCAAGGCGGTAAAGCAATGATAGAAAAAGCTAAAGAAGCAGCTAGTGAAATTAAATCTCAACCTAAAATTTTAATGGTAACTATTTTAACCTCTTTAAATGATAATGACTTAAAAATTATGGGCAACGACAGTAGCGTCATGCAGCAGGTTGAACATTTCGCAAAAATGGCCAAGGAAATGGGAGTTGGTGTAGTTTGTTCTGGACACGAAGCTAAAACGGTTAGAAAAATTCTTGGTTCCAATCTCCAAATATTTACTCCAGGGGTACGTATGCCTAATCATAATAGCATCATCTTGCTTGGTTAGTTTTCTTGCGGCAGCCAATCGAGCAGTATATTTTTTTGTGTCAACAAAATTTAATGGATCATCAGGTGGTGAAGGAGTTTTTATAATCTCATATTCACTATTATCCAAGAAAATTTTAAATCGATCTCGACACGATACTTTTTGGTGTGTTTCACACTTAGGACATACAAAAAAATTATTATGGAGATCTTCTTTATAAATTAATTGCTGGCAAACACATGTAGTCCATAGACCAGTTTCACTAGGTTTTGGTTGTCTTTTTTTAAGCAGGGTTTTAAGTCTAGGTTTTATAAATTTTGTAATCCAATTCATGACAATTTTGCTCTTATATTTTTTACCATATTACTTACATTTGTGACAGAATTTTGTCTATTTTTGATTGATTTTGAAATTTCGTTGCATAATGCGCTTCCGACCACTAGACCGTCAGCTTTTTTTAATGAAGAAATGGTTTTAATTGTAATTCCAAAACCAATTACTAAATTTTTAGACTTATTTATTTTTTTAATTTTATTGTAATTTTCCAAAATTTTCTCTGGAGAAACTTTGAGCTTGCCTCCGGTAGTTGAGAGCATGCTGATATAATAAATCATATCATGAGAATCTTTTATAATTTTTTTCATTCTTGTTCTAGAAGTTGTTGGAGATAAAAGTTGTATAAAATTAATAGAATTTTTTTTACATTTTTTTGAAAAGTTTCTATTTTCTGGCCATGGCAGATCAACAATAATTAGTCCATCAACTCCTACTTGCTTGCATTTTCTGACAAATCGATTTTCACCATATTGAACGACTGAATTATAATACCCCATAAGAATACAAGGTTTAGCATTTTTGGTTTTTTTAAATTTTTTTACGATTGCAAATGTATCTTTAATTTTTATACCATTTTTGATTGCTCTATATGTACTATTCTGAATTTGCTTTCCATCACCAGTGTTACAATTGTGCCCAACTCCAATTTCACAAATATCTGCATGTGAAGAAATAGCTTTCAGGATTTCAAAAGATTTTTTTTTATTAGGGTCTCCTGAAACTGTATAAGTTAAAAGTGCTGGCCTGTGTTCTTGCCTGCATTTTTTAAATGTTGATGCTATATTAGAAAGTCTCATAAATTATGGCCCAATCTTTCTTTTATTATTTGCTTGTCTTTTTTTTGATCTCCACAACTATCAACGCAAATAATAGTATCCTTACTCAATTTTGGAGCTATTTTAATAGCTTCAGAAAACGCGTGTGCTGGCTCCAGCGATGGTCTTATTTTTCCTTTCTCTAGTTTTGAAATTAGCTTTAAAGCTTCAAGTGATTCTTCATCAGTAGCAGAAGTGTATCTGGCTCTTTTTGAATCTTTTAAGAGACAATGTAATGGTGAAACTCCAGGGTAATCTAAACCTGCGCTAATTGATTCTGTTTCTTCTATCTGACCTTCTGCATCTTGAATTACATATTGTAAAGCTCCATGCAAAACACCAATTTTAGCTCCATTAGTTAGTGGAGCCGCATGTCTTTTACTATTTTTTGGCCCACCTGCTTCAACACCAATAAGCTCAACTTGATTTCTGTCGTAACCTATAAATTCATTCCAAAAACCCATTGCCGAACTTCCTCCGCCCACACAATTTATTAACTTTAATTTTTTTGGAACTCTTCCAAATTCTTTTTTTACTTGAACCATTAGTTCTCTAGAAATTTGAGCAGTACTCCATGCGCAAATTTTTATAAATATATTAGGCCCAACAGTTGACCCTACACACATATGTGTTGTGTCACAGTTAGAAACCCAATATCTCATACATTCGCTAACAGCATCAACTAGAGTTTTGCTTCCTGAATCTACAGGAACGACTTCCGCTCCATTTTTTCTCATGGCACGGCAGTTAACTGCTTGGCGTACAATATCTTTAGTTCCCATAAATATTTTACATTTAAGACCGAATTTTTTCGCAGCCATACTTAGCATTTTGCCCGCATAACCGGCGCCTGTATCGCCTATTATAAAACGCTTTTTTGCTTTGAGAGCTATTAAAGCATGCACGGTTGCATTATAGATTTTGTGAGCTCCACCATTGGCTTTCGATACTTGCTTGCACCAAATTTGAGCACCGCCTAAATGTTTAGTTAAATTTTTTAATTTAAAAAAAGGTGTTGGTACACCCACATAGTTTTTAAAATAGTAATCCCTTTCATTTAAAAATTTTTTGTCTCTACGAAGTTTTTCAAAAAGATTAGCTAGGTCTTCAATTGGTTTTTTTAACGTTTCCGGCACATAATTACCACCGAATTTTCCACCATATAAATAATCTTTATTATGTTGATCGATTAAAAGTTTACCTTTTTTTAATTTCATCATAATTTTTTAACCTTTAATAAAAAATCAGAAACCTTTTTAGAAGATTTCACTCCAGGATTATCTTCCAAACTTGAAGAAATATCAATTTTTTTTGAAATTTTTGATGCTTTTTCAAGATTGTTTATATTGATTCCACCAGCAAGAAACCATTCATTAATTTCAATATTTTTTAAGTAACTCCAATCAAAAATAGAACTTTTTTCCATAGCGGATGAATCAAATAAAAACTCATCCGCAACACCCATGTATTGTTTATATAAATTTATATCTTCTTTTTTTTTTACTTTAATAGCCTGAATAATTTTTTTGTTGGATATCAGTTTTATTGTTTTACTTTTAGATGGAGAAGTTTCATATACCTGAAGATAGTCAAATTGATCTTTAATTTTTTCAACAAAATCATTTTCTGGTTTTACTAAAACAGCAACTTTCTTAATATGATTAGGTACAATCGAGGTAAGTTTTTCGGATTCTGCAATTGATAAATTTCTTGGGGAAGGAGGATAAAAAATAAATCCTAAATATTGGCATCCTCCGTTTTGAATAATTGTTTTGATAATATTATTAGAGTTTATGCCGCAGATTTTTAACTCTATTGGCATATATTTATGTTTTTATTGATTTTGCTACTTGATTTAAGTTTTCTTCAATATTTCCTTTTATCAAGCTTCTTCCCATAATTATTTTATCAGATCCATTTTTTATACTTTCCAAAGGAGTGCAGATTCTTTGTTGATCATTACTATTATCGTTAGGCATACGTACCCCTGGAGTAAATATTTGGAGATTGGAACCAAGAATTTTTCTAACCGTTTTAGCTTCGTGTCCAGAACAAACTACACCAACTCCCATTTCCTTGGCCATTTTTGCGAAATGTTCAACCTGCTGCATGACGCTACTGTCGTTGCCCATAATTTTTAAGTCATTATCATTTAAAGAGGTTAAAATAGTTACCATTAAAATTTTAGGTTGAGATTTAATTTCACTAGCTGCTTCTTTAGCTTTTTCTATCATTGCTTTACCGCCTTGAGCGTGTATTGTTAAGAAACCAAATTTAATATCGTCCAGCGCTTTTATTGCTTTGTAAGCAGTTTGAGGTATATCTTTCAATTTAAGATCTAACATTAAATTGTTGACTCCTATGTTGTTAAATTTTTGAATTCCACTTTTTCCATTTGCAATAAAAAATTCTAAACCTAATTTTACCGTAAAAATTTTATCTATTATTTTTTTTGTAATTTCCAAAGCTTTCTGTACGTCTGTTGTATCCAAAGCTAGAATAATTTTATTCATTGTTACTTGTATCCTGATTCAATTTTTGAAAAAGTTCTTTGCTTATTTTCCAATTCACACTTTGTTTGGCAGCGATCTTTACTCTTGATCCATCTTTAGGATTTCTGCCAATTCTAGGTTTTAACTGTTTAGTTTTGAAGGATCCAAACCCTCTAATTTGAACATTTTCACCCTTAGCAATTGTTTTGATTATTTCATCCAATACAAGATTCAAGGCTTTCTCTAGGTCTCGTCTAAGAAAATTGGGATAGGAATTAGCTAATTGGTCTAATATTCGATTTTTAACAAAACTCAATTTTATTTTTCTTTTGTCTTATTTTGTTTCTTGAGAGTTTTTGGAAGCTCAGCAAAAGGCAGCGATCTGCCGCTATCTACGCTGCCGTACCTTTTAATAGCTTCCTTAGTTTGTTCTTCCTCAAGCATTTTAATTGATAAAGATACTCTTCTTTTTTTTAAATCTAAATCTAGCAACATACAATCTACTTTGTCGCCTTTATTAAAACGATTAGTTCTTTGATCTTCCTTATTTATTGCAATTTGGTTTTTTTTAATTAATATTTTCATCGGACAACCGTCTGGTTTAACTTTGATACCATTATCTAAAGTTTCAAGGACAATAACGGTTATAATATCTTTCTTCTTTTTGTCTTTGAAATAATCTATTGGATCTGGCAAGAGTTGTTTCAAACCCAATCTAATTTTTTCCTGATCGTGTTCCAAAACTTTAGCTGTTATTGGGTCATTTTTTTTATATTTTCCAAGTTTCTCTACTGATTCTTCATAAGAAATATCATTATAGTGAATCATTCCATCTAAATCGAAATCATTGATATTAATGAAGAGAGCAAACTCTGTAATATTTTTTATTGTTCCCTCAACTTTGGAACCAACTGGAAATTCTTTTTCAAATTTTTTCCAAGGATTAGGTTGGGTGTTTTTATATGATAAAGATATTCTTCTTTTTTTAACATCAATTTCCATGATCATCACTTCAATCTTTTGAGAAAGGGATAAAAGTTTTTTTGCTGAAATATTCTTTTTAATGTGGGTTAGTTCTGATTGGTGGCATAAGCCCTCCAATCCTTCTTCAAGAGATAGGAAAACTCCGTAATCAGTTATCTTTCGTACTTCAGCTGGATAAATTTCTCCAACTTTATAATTGTTTATTTTAGTATTAAATGGATCAGGTGTTAACATCTTTACTGAAGTTGAAATTTTTTTATTTTCAGTATCAATATTAATGATTTTTAATTTCTGTTTTTGACCAATTGTAAATAATTCTTCTGGATGACCAATTCGACTCCAAGAACACTCATTAATATGTGTCATGCAGTCAATCCCGTTTAAATCAAAAAAAACACCGTAATCAGTTATTCCTTTAACCGTTCCCTCAACAATATCACCCTCATTAAATTTGCTTAGCACTTCATCTTTGCTGGCGTTCTTTATATTTTCCAGGACTGCTCTTCTAGACACTACGATATTGCCTCGAATCTTATCACATTTTACAATCATGAACTTTAAGGGTTCTTTCATTAAGTGATTAATATTTTTTTGAGGTTTGAGATCGACTTGGCTTCCTGGTAAAAAACACATAGAGGACTGAACATCAACTACAAAACCACCTTTTATTTTAGAAATAATCCGTCCCTGAACTTCTTCATTATTTTCAAAGGCTTTTTCAAGTTGTTTCCAACTTTTTATTTTTTTAGCTTTTTCTCTGCTGATTACTAAGTCACCTTTTTTATCCTCTAGTTTTACGACTAAGACAGACATTTTTGAACCCACTTTTAAATTTCCTTCTTCTTTTAAAAGCTTCATTTCATTAATATCCAAAGTTCCCTCAGACTTGGCTCCTGGCAATTCTAGAAAAATAAGTTTGTTTGTAATTTTTGTAATTGTACCATCCGTAATTTTTCCTTCGGAAATTTGTGATTTTGAAAATTCTGTATTTAATAATTTTTCAAATTCCTTACTTTTTGGTGAACTTAAATCTTTATAAATTTCTTCCATACATTTCTTTTAATTTTTTTTCTATAATCTTCGAAAGTTTTGTTAGCATTTGTTTTTTATTTATTTTCGAGGTGTCAACAATTACAGCATCTTTTGCGGGTTTTAAAGGGCTTATTTTTCTTTTTGAATCATTTGAATCCCGCGATTTTATTGCCTTTTTGACCTCATTAAACGAAATCCTCTTATTTGTTTTTCTATATTCATCAAATCTTCTTTTTGCCTTGGTATTTAAAGAACATTTAAAAAATAGTTTTAAGTCTGCTTTTGGAATTATAACGGTGCCGATGTCACGACCTTCTATAATACAAAGTCTATTTTTAGCAAAATTTATTTGATAACTTTTTAAAAGATTTCGAATTCTTTTAATTTTTGCGATTTTGGAAGTATATTTGGTTACTTCGGTGTCAAATAAGTTTCTATTTTTTAAATCTTTCGAGGCAATTTTTTTTGTAATTTTCTTTAAAAATAAATTTATAGATTTTATTTTTTTAGTTTTAAGAAGTTTATAGGCAACAAAACGATATAAAAGACCAGAAGTTAGAAGTTTAAGACCATATTTTTTTGCAATTAATTTACTGGCTGTTGTTTTTCCTGAACTTGCTCCTCCATCGGCAGCAATTAATAATTTAATATTATTTAATAATTTCATACTTTGCGCCTAGTTGTTTCATCAAATTTAAAAAATTTGGAAAACTTGTAGCGATAGAGTGGCAATCTTCCACTATAATTTTTCCTCCCAATGTTAATCCCAAAACGATACCGACCATGCTTAATCTATGATCATAATTTGTCTTTATTCTGTAAATTTTATTATTCAAATTTAAATTAGGGTTGCCATATATTTTTATAGAGTCACGATCTTTTAATTTTGTTCTAATTCCAATTTGAATTAACATTTTGTTCATCAGACTCAATCTCGGCGACTCCTTTTTTTCTAATTCACTGCAAGCTCTGAAATTTGATATCCCATTTGCAAACGAAGCTGCCAAGAATATCAGAGGCATTTCATCGATAGCAAGAGGTACAATAGAAGCTGGGCAATTAATTGATTTTAAATTGCTACTTTTTACTGTTATATCTCCAATTCTTTCTCCACATTGAAACTTTATATTTTGAAGAGTAATTTTACCTCCCATCTTTTTCAAAATTTTTAATGCTCCAAGACGTGTGGGGTTTAGGTTTACAGATTTGATTTTAAGTCGAGAGTTTTTACTTAACAAAGTTAGTAAAATAAAAAATGAAGCGGAGGAAAAATCGCCGCCCACATTTAAATTAAATGCTTTAAAATCTTTTTGCCCCTTAATAGAAATTAGATTGTAATTTTTAAATTTTTTAACTTTGATAATTTCAGGTCCTGCAAACCTTAGCATTTTTTCGGTATGGTTCCTCGATTGTTTATTTTTGAATTCCTTGATCGTTGAGATTCCCGGGCATCCAAGTGACGCGAGAATCAATCCTCCTTTAATTTGACCGCTACCAATTTTTTCTTCATGGTCAATTTTAATCGGCATCTCGCTTCCGGTTATATAGCAAGGGAGAGTTCTCTTTACTTTTTTTTTAGTTTGAAAAAAAGCGCCCAATTTTTCCAAAGGATTCATTATTCGATCCATGGGTCTTTTGTTGAGAGAATGGTCCCCGTACACTTCAATTTTTTGCGGATAGGTAGATAAAATTGATAATATAAATCTAGAAAGTGTGCCTGAATTTCCACAATCTATTGAAATATTATCTTTAGTCGTTAAAGAATTCAGGCCATTTCCCCACACAAACCANGTATTATTTTTTTTAACTATGCGAACACCAAGCTTGGTTAAAGCTTTTATAGTTGAAAATATGTCTTCCGATTCAAGAATTCCTTTTGCTTTAGAAAGACCATAAGCTTGTGAAGCTAAAAAAAAATATCTAATCGAACAGGATTTATCGCCGGGAACAAATATAGATTTATTAAATCTGTTTATTTTTTTTTCAACTATAATTGAAAAAGATTTCATCTAAGTTTAATACTGTAATTATATATTTTAAATTACCAGTTTTCCCCGAAGTAAAATTTTCGTGCTTGACGATCCTTAACTATTTCATGCGGCCGGCCATTACTAATAATTTCTCCATCTACAATTAAACTGCAATAATCTACAATGCTTAAAACATTCTGTGCGTTATGATCAGTTATCAGAACGCTAACACCACGTTTAACTTGGAGATCAACAATAATCTTTTTAATCATATCTATTGATATTGGATCGACAGCGCCGAGAGGTTCATCTAATAATAATAGTTTTGGATTGTTAATCAAAGCGCGAGCAATAATACATTTTTTGCGTTGACCACCACTCAAGACGTCGGCCTTTAGTTTTTTTACGTGATTTAAATTAAATTCTGATAACAACTCTTGAACGATAGTTTCTTGCTTTGCTTTATCTTTTATTATTATCTCAGCAACCGCTCTCAGGTTATCTTCACACGAGAGGCCGCGAAATACACTATCCATTTGGCTCACATATGATATGCCGAAGCGCTTAGCGCGTTCGTGTATAGGAAGAGCGGTAATCTTTGTTCCTTCCACATATATATCTCCTTGATCAATTTTCATGACTCCGAGAAGACAATTGAAGGTCACCGATTTTCCTGCTCCGTTAGGCCCAAGAAGTCCATAGATTTCTCCTTTGGAGATATTGAGGTTAATATTTTTTAGTATAGGTATTTTATTAATTGACTTAGAGATCCCTTTAACACTTAAAATTGGCGGCTTCTTGGATTTAAATTTTAATATTCTAAATTTTTTTACAGAGGACATAGCTAGTTTTTATATTTTACCCTTACTTTATCATTTTTTTTGAACATAAAAATATTAGCTTCGTTTTTCAAAAGATCCACGTCCACTTTATCTGCGATTAAAGATCCTTTAATACCATTATATTCGACATTATTATATGCATGTAAAAAATTTTTGGAGTTAAAAAAATCCAAATTGTCGCTAGTTATAACGTTGTCTTGTTCGGTAATTTTAACATTTCCAAAAAATTCACAATCATTGGATATTTTGTCAAAAATAGCTTTATCAGATTGGATATGTATTGTTCTCAAATTTCTTAGTCTGATAACAACAGAAACTTCTTGAAGTCGGGATAAGTTGGGTTCGTCGTGTTTTAGTTCAGCTATGGCCGCGTTTAATTCGAAAAAAGTTCCTTTATTGTTAGTTCCAGAGTAATTTACATTCTCTATAATATTACTTGTTTCTTCTATTAATTTACTAGCATTTTTAGTGGAACTATTTTTATTAGCGTCAACAATATTATCTTTATCGCCAGAATAGTAAGTGGTAAAAAAAAGTATTATAACTACTATTAAAAGAGAAAACTGAATAACTCTATTTTTTTTCACCTGATTCCCGAGTCAATTATATGATGAATAGATATTAGACCTTCAATACGATCTTTTTTAGCAACAATAACTTTAGTAATTTTGTTATTTTGCATTAACCTTAAACAGTTAACCGCTAAAACATTTTTTTCAATTGTTATTGGTTTTTTTTGTCATAAGATCTTTAACTTTTAATTTTTTAAAATCTTTTCCTGCATCTCTACGACTATCTCCGTCACTATAGGTACCCTTTAATCTTTTTTTGGAATCTAGAACAATTAAAGTACCAAATTTTTTTGTTGACATAATTTTAATTCCTTCGTTCATACTTTTGTTTTCATTTATTAGTGGCAATTTTTTTTTGTCAAAAACATAAAGATCGGACACTCTTAGCAATGAAGCACCAATAGTTCCTCCAGGATGTAATTTTTTAAAATCTTTTAAGTCAAATCTTTTTTCTTTCAAAATAGCAACAGCTAGCGCATCAAACAAAGCGGAAAACATTGAAAGAGAGGTAGTTGGCAACATTGATAGTCCAGCTTCGGCTGCACTGGGAATAAAAATTTTAATATCAGCCGATTTGTACAGAGTACTATTCTTTTTTTGACAAACTCCAATTAGGTAAATTCCCCATCTTTTAGCGAATGTAATGCAGTTTTTTAATTCTTGCGTTTCACCTGACGAGGAAGCAATTATAATTAAATCTGTGTTTTGCAGCACACCACTATCTCCATGAGAAAACTCTGAGGCAGAAATATATAGACTTGGTGTATTTACTGATGAAAAAGTTTTGCTTGCACGTTCCGCAATCGCCCCTGATTTGCCAAGTCCTATAAAGCAGATTTTACCGTTTTTTCTAGTAGTTCTTACAATCTTTTCTACAGCCCTATTAAAATTTTTGTCCAGAAATTTTTGTAATTTTTTTAGACCTTTTATTTCTGTAGTAATTACATCTTTGGCGATTTTAGTATAGTTTTTTTTTTTCATTTTTCAATGTGCAAAAATATCTTCAGTAAATAACTTTTCATCTAACTTGATACGATTTGGTAAAAATTTCATACAACTTTCAAAGAGTTCTAGTCTGTTTTCTCTCACTAACATTTTGTGCAACGCATCTTTTATTTTATGTAAATAAATTACATCTCCAGCAGCATATTGGAGCATAGCATCTGTCATCTCATCTAGACTCTTATTCCAATCGCTCGACCCATACTGCTTATTAAGCTTTTTGCCTTCACAAAATTCAAAAACTAAATCTTTTAATCCGTGATTTTGACTATAAGTTCTAACGAGTTTTGAGCAAACTTTAGAGTCCCAAATATTTTTTACTTGGCACTTTAAAAAATATTGTAGATTTAAAACATCGTATCTAAGATAGTGACCTATTTTTGTTATTTTTTCGTTTTCTAGAATTTTAACAATATTGGGGCATTGGTATTGTTGGCTAGGTTGGATTATATAGGCGTCATTATTTCCAGAAGAAATCTGAATAAGAGATAATCGATCGCGATGAGGTATCTGAAGCCCAGATCCTTCAGTATCTAAGCTAATATTACTGTGTCTTTCTAATTCTTTTAATACATCTGAAGATATGTCACCTTTAAACTTATAAATTTTTGTCATATTTAAAAATATATATAATGTTAATAATAACAAAATGCAAAAAAATCCAGGAAAAGTCGCCTGTATATTTGGAGCAAGCGGATTTATTGGAAAACATTTAATCAGGCGACTAACAAAAAATGACTTTCGGATCATTGCTGTCACGCGATCGCCTTATTTACACGGGTACTTGAAGCCACTAGGAAATCCAGGGCAAATAGATCTTGAAAAGGTAAATCTTTTTGATGAAGAAAGATTAAGAATTCTAGTAAAGAGTTCTGATGTAGTTATCAATCTTGTTGGAATTTTGTATGAAACTAAAAAACAAAAGTTTGAAGATATTCATGCAAAATTTCCTGACTTGTTATCCAAATTATGCAGCGAACTAAACATCAAAAAACTTGTTCATATCAGCGCCTTGGGAATTAACGAAACAGTCACGGAGAATAGATAACCAATTAAGAGGCAGGGCGGGACGACAAGGAGATCAGGGAAATTCAATTTTTTATATAAGCCTTCAAGATGATTTAATGAGAATATTTGGTTCAGAATCTATAGATACCATGCTTAAAAAATTTGGATTAAAGGAGAATGAATCTATTGATCATCCCTGGATTAATAAAGCTTTGGAAAGGGCCCAGCAAAAAGTTGAGACAAGAAATTATGATATTAGGAAAACTTTGTTGAAATTCGATGACTGTAATAACGACCAAAGAAAGGTAATTTTTTCTCAAAGAAGAGAAATCTTGTCAAGTTCATCCGTAAGCACTCTGACAACACACTTTTTTAATGAATTAATTGATCAAATTATTGAAGATAAAAAAATTATTAGAAAAGATCCAAAAAATAAAAGCGTAAATATTAAAATTAAATCTTTGTTAGGAAGAAGCATTGGTGAAGAAGAAATAAACAACTTGATGAACATGGATGACGAAAATTTTAAAAAATATATTGTGGACAAGTTTGTCCAACAGAGACTAAAAAGAGTAGAATTTATAAATGACGAACAAAATAATGAATTGGAAAGAAGAATATTTATTCAAACTTTGGATATGAATTGGAAGTCTCATCTTCAATATTTAGAACAATTACGACAGGTAATTGGATTAAGAGGATATGGTCAAAGAGACCCTCTTATTGAGTATAAAAAAGAAGCCTTCGGTTTATTTGATAAATTACTTGAGAAAATTAAAACTGACACTATTTCCATTCTAAATAATCTTGTTATTGTTGAAAAACCTATCGAAAATCAGCAAGAAAAAAATAAAAATTTAAATACTAATAAAATAAACGTGGCAAATAATCCCGATTGCCTATTATTGGCAAAAAAAAATCAAAAAATATCTAGGAACGAAAGATGTCCAGTTACAGAAAAAAAATTTAAGCATTGTTGTGGGGCATTATAAATACAGTAACATTAATAAAACTAGAGCAGCCAGCGCTAGTGTAATTATCATAACTATTTTATTTTTATTAATTTTTTGTTTTAAATTTGAAAAAGCATTTTCTTCCATGGTCATTCTATCTCTACTGTCAATATTTTTTACTAGGCCTTTCTTCCTTCCGATAGAAAGAAATTTTTGTTTTCGATGATTTAAAATATCCTCCCTGCTTAATTCGGATAATTCTCTCAAATTTTTCCTGATAGATTTTTTGATTTCATCAAGTAATGCTTTCTTATCTCTATGGGCTCCTCCAAGTGGTTCTTTGATAACCGAGTCTATGATTCCAAAATCAAATAAATCCTGAGCTGAAAGTTTCATGGCATCTGCGGCTTCTAATGATTTTTTTGGATCTCGCCAAAGGATACTAGCACAACCCTCTGGACTAATTACGCTATAAATTGCATTCTCAAGCATTATTATTTTATTGGAAGAAGCTAACGCAATTGCACCCCCTGATCCACCTTCCCCAATAATAATTGAAATATTTGGAACCTTTAAAGACATAGAACATTCTATAGATCTTGCTATTGCCTCTGCTTGGCCGCGCTCTTCGGCACCCACACCGGGATAAGCTCCGGGTGTGTCAATGAATGATATTATTGGAATGTTAAATTTATCCGCGAGTTGCATTAATCTAATACATTTTCGATAACCCTCTGGACGCATCATTCCAAAATTTCTTTCAATTCTACTGTCTAAATCATCACCTTTTTCTTGTCCTATAACTAAAACAGATTGGTCTTCAAATACTCCAAAGCCTACTAATACCGATTTGTCATCAGCAAATTGTCTATCGCCAGATAAATTTATAAAATTAGAAAACAAATTATTTATAAAAAATTTTGCCCTAGGTCTTTCTTCGTGCCTTGCGACCAAAGTTTTTTGCCAACGGCTAAGATTTGAATAAACTTCCTTAAGTTTTTGATCTAATTCACTTTGAATTTGATTAATTTTTTCTGTATTAACTTCTGCTAAACCTTCGTTGCTAAATGGATCTTTTAATTTATCTAGTTCTTCTTCTAAACCTTTAATATCACCTTCAAACTCTAAATAACTTTTCATCTTACCTTTATATATATAATATGCAGAAATATGGCAAAAAAATATATTTCACAAGGACAGCTGTCAATTGCTTCCGAATTATTAGATTTTGTTAATAATGAACTTTTGCCAGGTACCAATGTTACTAAAGAAAATTTTTGGAGTGGTTTAGATAAATCCGTACACGAGCTTGCCCCAAAAAATAGAAAACTTCTTGAATTTAGAGAGAATTTACAAAAAAAAATTGATATTTGGCACAGAGATAAAAAAGGAGAAAAAATTGATATTAAAGAATATTCAAATTTTTTGATAGAGATTGGTTATTTAAAAAAAGAAGGGGAAAAATTTCAAATTGAAACTAAGAATGTGGACAGTGAAATTTCCTCAATTGCAGGTCCGCAGCTAGTAGTTCCAGTAATGAACGCAAGGTATTCTTTAAACGCTGCTAATGCAAGGTGGGGAAGTTTATATAATGCTTTATATGGAACGGATGTAATTTCAGAGTCAAATGGTGCAGAACGTGAAAAAAAATACAATCATATAAGAGGAGAAAAAGTAATTAAATATGCTCGTAATATTTTAGATGCTTATGTTCCGCTGCAAAAAGGTAGCTGGAAAAATATTACAGCAATCCCAAAAGTTGAAAATAATTATTTAAACTTAAAACTAAAAAATCCTAAACAATTTGTTGGTTATTCGAAAAAATTAAATAATTTATCTTCACTTCTGTTTGTAAATAATAATCTTCACATAGATATTACTTTTGACCATGATGGTACGCTCGAAGTTTTTAACCCTGATGGTAATCAAGATAAAGCTGCAATACATGATGTATTTTTAGAATCGGCTATAACCACAATTGTGGATCATGAAGACTCCATTGCTGCTGTAGATGCTAAAGACAAAGTGCATGGATATAAAAATTGGCTAGGATTAATGAAAGGTGACCTACAATATAAAGGAGAAAAAAATGGAAAAAAACTCACGAGAAAACTAAATCCTGATCGAGAATATACTTCTCCCGATGGAAATAAAATTAAATTACATGGAAGAGCTTTAATGCTTAATCGAAATGTAGGACATTTGATGACTAACCCTTCTATTTTATTAAGTGATGGATCGGAAATTCCGGAAGGTATAATGGATGCTTTTATAACAACTGCCGCAGCAATTCATGATTTTAAAAGCAAAGGAAATTCAAGAACAAATTCTGTTTATATTGTAAAACCTAAAATGCATGGCCCTGATGAAGCTGCGTTTACTGATTTAATTTTTGAAAAAGTTGAAAATGTTTTGGGACTAAAAAAATATACCATTAAAATTGGAATCATGGATGAGGAGAGAAGAACTACAATCAACTTAAAAGAGTGTATTAGAACTGTAAAAAATAGAGTTGTCTTTATTAATACTGGATTTTTAGATCGTACTGGTGATGAAATACATACGTCGATGGAGGCTGGACCAATGATAAAAAAGGGAGATATGAAATTTTCTAAATGGATTTCTACATACGAGAATAATAATGTTGACGTAGGTTTAGAATGCGAATTTTCTGGTGTAGCTCAAATTGGAAAAGGTATGTGGGCTGCTCCAGATAAAATGGCAGACATGGTTAATCAAAAAATTAATCATCCAAAATCTGGTGCTAATTGCGCTTGGGTTCCATCTCCAACTGCTGCAACGCTTCATGTTCTACATTATCATCAAATTAATGTGTTTTCTAAACAGAAGGAATTAAAAAATAGAACGCCAGCAAAACTTATGGATATTCTTACAATTCCAATTGCAGATAGACCAAATTGGTCAATGGAAGAAATTACTAAGGAATTAGAAAATAATACACAAGGTATTTTAGGTTATGTCGTGAGATGGATAGATCAAGGAGTAGGTTGTTCAAAAGTACCTGATATTAATAACGTGGGTTTGATGGAGGACAGAGCAACTTTACGAATTTCATCACAACACATTGCTAATTGGCTTCATCATGGAATTTGCAGCAAAGAACAAGTTTTACAAACTATGAAAAAAATGGCAAAAATTGTAGATAAACAAAACATCAAGGACCCCGCTTTAAAAGGTTATGCTCCATATAAACCAATGTCTGATAACTACGAAACTTCTATTGCATTTAAGGCGGCTTGTGACTTAGTTTTTCATGGAAGAAGTCAGCCGTCTGGTTACACGGAACCCATTCTTCACTTGAATAGGCTACTAAAAAAAATCTAGTCGCTAACTACGGGACCTCTATTTTTAAATGCTGAAACTAAAGTTCCATCATCTAAAAATTCTATTTCTCCACCTATAGGTAATCCTTGTGCAAGTTTTGAGATTTTTACTTTTGTATCTTTTAAACTGTCCCGAATATAGTGTGCGGTAGTTTGACCTTCTATTGTGGCACTTGTAGCCAAAATAACTTCATCTATAGTATCCTTCTTTACTCTTTCAACCAAAGAAGGAATAAGTAAATTATCGGTTTTTTTGTTGTCAGAAGATGACAATGTTCCACCTAGAATATGATAATATCCTTTGTAAATTCCCGAATTTTCAATTACCCACATATCAGCAATATTTTCTACCACACAAATCTGTGTATAATTTTTATCTGAATATGAGCAGGTTTGGAAAGTGCAGCTGGAATTTGAAGATTTGATATTTCCACAAATATTACATCGAACGATATTTTTATAAACTTGGGCTAATATATTTGCTAAAGGTTTTATTAATTCCTCTCTATTGTTTATGAGTTTTAATACGATCCTTTTAGCCGATTTAGGACCTAAACCAGGCAATTTTGAAATCAGTCTAACAAGCTCTTCGATTTCTGGAATATTTTTTTTCATAAAAATTTAAAAAGGCCATTTAAAACCTGAGGGCAAAGGAATGCCTCCTGTAATCTTTGACAATTCTTCAGATGCTTTTATTTTTATTTTTTTCTTTGCATCCCCGTGCGCAGCTATAATCAAATCCTCTAATATTTCCTTACTCTCTTTCATCATTTCCGGTGCCATATGCAATTTAATTAATTCTCCATCCCCGTTTAAATAAATTTTAATAGCTCCTCCTCCAGCTGTACCTTCGACCTCAATTTTTTTTAAAGACTCTTGGGTTTCTTTCATTTTGTTTTGCATATTTTTTGCTTGTTCCAGCACTTTTGAAAAATCAGTCATTCTTTTTCTTCGTTTTCCTCTACAGTAATTAATTTTGCATCGGAAAATGCTTCTATCATTTTTTTATAAGCGTTGGTTTTAATTGCTTCATCCAACTGAGTTCGTTTTTTTTCCAATTTAATCTCCTGATGTGTCGGTTGACCTTTTTTCTTTGATAAAGTTATAATCCACCTTTTTCCAGTCCAAACAAACAGTTTTTTGGATAAATTTTTTATAAAGTTTTTATCAATATTTTCATTGAATGAAAATTCCATTTTTCCATTTGAAAATTTTACCAAACTCACATTTTTTTCTAAGTCATATTTTAGCTGCATTTCTTTATGCTTTAGGCACAAACTAATTAGGTTATCAAAATTTGACACCGTTTCAGTGAAGTTTTTATTTTCGTTCGATAATTTAAATGTTTTATCATTAACTAAAATTTCTTTTTTTTCTTGGATAATATTCTTAATCTGATCTGTGGACTGGTTTGTTTCTTTAATTATATCTTTCTTAATTTCATTTTTTATATTAGATAATGTTTCTATTTTTTTTGAACTTATTTTATCTTGAGATGTTTCTTTACTATTAAGCAGCTCCTCTAATTTTGGAATCTCTTTCAAATGAATTAATCTTATTAGAAACATTTCTACTGAAAGATTTTGATTTGAAACAATATTCAATTCCTCTAATGATTTTATGCCAAATTGCCAAAACATTATCAATGTTTCTATATCAACTTGGCTGGATAGTTGTTCAATTTCGTTAGTTTGATTATCAGAAAGTGAAAAATTTATTTCGTTTTTACCGGAAATATTAATATTTTTCATAAAGTAGATAATTTCTAAAAAATCATTTAAAAATATTTTTGGATCAATACCTAGGTCAGATATATTTCTGAATTTTAATATAGCCTGTTCTTCCTTTCCTTGAAAAACTAATTTCATTAATTCAATCAAATGAGATTTATCAAAATATCCGAATATTTTTTGTGCCGACTCCAAATTTAGTTCTTTTTGTTCGATTTTTTGTGTAATTAAAGCTCTATCTAAAAGTGATAAACCATCTCTTACAGAGCCCTCGGAAATTTTTACAATCAATTTCAATGCATTTTCTGAAATTTTTCCATTTTCTAAAAGAGATATTTTCTTTAAAAAATCTAAAAGCAAATCTGATTTTACTCTACTTAAGTCAAATCTTTGACAACGAGAAATCACAGTAATGGGTATTTTTCTTATTTCCGTCGTTGCAAAAATAAATTTTAAATATGACGGGGGTTCTTCTAACGTTTTCAGTAAACCGTTGAATGCTTGTTTTGACAGCATATGAACCTCGTCGATAATAAATATTTTTAACTTTGCAACACTAGGCCCATACTTAGAAAATTCTATTAAATCTCTTATATCATCAATGCCTGTTTTGGACGCCGCATCCATTTCTAAAACATCCATATGGTTTGAATTTGAAATAGCGCTGCAATGTTCACACATTTCGTTTTTACACAAATTTTCTACCCCATTGTTACAATTTAATGCTTTCGCAACTATTCTGGCCGCTGTTGTTTTGCCAACACCCCTAATACCTGAAAAAAGGTAAGCGTTAGGTACTTTATCCATTTTTATGGAATTAATGATTGTCTCGGCCATAATATCTTGACCAATTAAATCGGAAAAAGTTTTTGGCCTATATTTTAAAGCTAGTACTTTTTTTTCGTTATTGTACATTTTATCAGGAGACTAAACAGCAACCTGGAATGTTTCTGTTTCGGCTGCTACGTTTCCGTCCTGACCGGGTTGTCCAAAAAATTCCACCTGCTGCTAGCCTCCAATTTATTATATCAGTATAAAAACAAGAACTACAATATACTTATAGGTTGTGAATTAACTATTTAATCTGTAAGAACTCGCTAGATAACACCCTAAAATTGTAAGAGTTTCACAATGAAAACCCAATTCTTCAAGAGCTTTTTGCATAATTGGTTCTTCAATATGTTTTTCGATCTCTATATAAAATGCAACTTGTTTAAAAGTATTTTTTATAGAAAAAGATTCGAGTCGACATAAGTTAATCCCGTAACCACTGAAACTTCCTAGACATTTATACAAGGCTGAAGGTATAGACTTAAGTTGAAAAATACAGCTCGTTATGAAATTTTTTTCTTTGGTAAATTCAGGATGTCTAGATTCTTTTCCCATTACAAGAAATCGAGTTACATTGGCGCCTGGTTCATCTTCAACATTCGATTTTAATATTTGAAGACCATACGTCTGAGCCGCAAGTTTACTTGCAATTGCCGCTTCAGTTTTGTCACCCTTTTCACTAACGTATTTGGCGCTAAATGCTGTATCAGACTCGATTACTTCATTAAATTTATGATTTAAAATCATTTTTCTACATTGTCCCAGCGCATGTATGTGGGAATGGACATTTTTAATAGAATCTAGTGTCGTACCTTTAACAGCAAGTAAATTGTGACTGATTTTTTCAAAATGCTCGGCATAAATCTGAAGAGAATATCTTCTCAAAAGAGAATGAAATTCAGGAACTCGACCCGCAACTGTATTTTCACACGGACAAACCAGATTTGTCTCAGGTTTTTGAGTCGCCAATAGAAATGCTTCCTCGAAAGTTGCGCAAAATTTTACCTGTGGCGAATTTGGAAATATTTTTAGAGTTGCCATGTGACTAAACGAACCAGCTCCACCTTGAATAGCAATTTGTTGTGTCATTAACTCATTTCTCTTTCTATTCGCTTTAAATCTTCTAAGGTATCTATACTTAATGGGTTTGAGTCGCAATAGCCTACTTTAATCTCTATCTTGCCCATCAAACGAATTTGCTCCAATTTGAGAATTTTTTCTTGTCTTGACTCGCCAAGTTCTACATACTTTTTTAATTGAGAGGATTGAAAACAATATATTCCCACATGATGATAGATTTTTTCTTTTTTTAAATCTTTCTTTATACGAAAGAAATTTTTTGCTTTTAAAAAACTATCTTCTTTTAAATCTGTTTCAACCTCAACTTTTACAACATTTTCATCATTAATCTCATCTTTGGTTAATTTAGAAGCTAGAGTTCCTATAGGACTATTACTTTCCCTCATAAGCTTTTCGAGCTTTGAAATTGAATTCGGTTTTATGTTAGGCAAATCCGCCTGAAGGTTTATTATCAAATCTATATTATCATTTTTTATTTTTTTGAAAGCTTCAAAAACTCTAGATGTTCCATTTGGATGATCTCCCGTTAAAATAACATTACCTCCATGTTTCTTAACAATTTCGATAATTTCATTGTCAGGAGTAGCTACATACACTTCTCCGACTTCACTTTCCAAACCTCTGTTGAGTGTGTGAAGAATCATTGGAACATTATTAATTTTTGCCAAAGGTTTATTTGGAAAACGTTTTGCCTTTAAACGAGTTGGTATAATTATGATGGTATTTTTCATAAATAATAAAATTATGCGTCTAAAAGTCCATTTTATTGACGCAAGTCATGATATACCTTAGGAAAGAGTTGTACTAAATTTATGAATAGTTTTGAAATAAATAAAATTATTGCTGCTATCATACTAACAATAGTTATAGTGTTTGGTGTAAATAAATTAGCCGACGTTATATACTACGTAAAAGCTCCGGAAGGCAATACTTACAAAATAGTTACTGAAACTGAAGAAATCAGCAAAGGTGACACTGTAAAGACGGGAGATGATATTAATATTAGTGCACTTCTGGCTTTAGGAAATATCGATCATGGAAAGATGATATTTAAAAAATGCGCCGCATGTCATTCAGCATCTAAAGGTGGAGGCAATAAGATCGGCCCCGCTTTATGGGGAGTAATTGGAAGAAAAGCTGGATCCATTAGTGATTATAAATATTCAAAAGCAATGAGTGGGTTTGGTAAGAATTGGGATTTTGAAGCAATGAATAATTTTTTACTTAAACCAAAGGATTATGTAAAAGGAACAAAAATGGCATATATTGGTCTTAAAAAGGAAAAGGACAGAGCTTCGGTTATTCTTTATCTAAACCAAAACTCTAACAATCCAATTCCAATACCTTAATTACTTAAGACAATATTCTATAACACTTTTTACAGAACAAATTCTATTTTCTGCCTGACCGTATACTTTAGACTGTCTACCGTAGAGTACTTCTTTTGTTACTTCTTTCCCAGTTGAAGCTGGCAGACAATGAAGAAATATTGCGCGTTCAGGTTTTGCTAATGACATTAATTTAGAATTAACTTGAAATTTTTTTAGCTCTTTTAGTTTTTGAGTTTTATTTGATTCATGAAGCGAAATCCATTTATCAGTAATTACAACATCGGTATTTTCTACTGCTTCCTGTGCGCTTTGAAATATATTTATATTTCCTCCATTTTTTCTTGCCCAATTTAAAGATTCTTTTGGTGAATATTTTTTTGGACAACCAATATTTAATTTAAAATTTAGCTTTGCTGAAATCTCAATAAGAGAATTTATAACGTTATTATTTCCATCACCTATCCAGCTTACAGCTATCTTCGATATATTCTTGCCTAAAGTATCTTCTATGTACTGAACATCACTGACTACTTGGAGTGCATGTGCCTTGTTTGATAATCCACAGATTAATGGAATTGAAAGATGTTTTTTGAATTCTAGAACCTTATCATGATCTGTTGTGCGAAAAACAAATAAATCTCCTGAACGACTTAGAATCTCTGCAGTATCCCTTATGGATTCACCTTTTGAGCCCAAATGAATTTCATCTGATCTTAAAGTAATTGCCCTGCCGCCTCCGGCGTATGCTGCACCCAATAGTGACATTCTGGTACGAAGCGACGGCTTTTCCATTAAAATTATCATTAATTTATTTTTGAAAAAAGTTTCTTTTCTGTAATTTGATCTGTTTTTTTTTCTTTTTTTTGAATTTTCAATTATGGATCTTATATCCTTTGCAGAAATATCTTTGATTTCGATAAAATGTTTCATTAGTCTCTGTATTCTTCGCAAACTTTTTTGACAATCTCTAGCCCCATATCAAGTTCTTCAGTTGTGCTTAATAAACTCGGAAATAATCTTATGCAATTTTCTGATGCTTTAACGACAAGTAGTTTACGTTCCATTAATTTCGACATAAAATTATTATTATCAACCTTTAATTTTAAACCTTTAATAAAGTTAATGCCTCTTACTTCTTCTATTATTTTTGGAAAACTACTTTTTAATTTTTTCAATTCTTTATCAAAATATTCACCTTTTGTTTTTACCTCTTCAAAAAAACCTTTTGCTAAAACAATGTCAAGCACTGCATGAGCAGCAGCGCATGCTAATAAATTATTTCCAAATGTGCTACCATGAGAACCTTGGGACATTCCTTTTGATACTTCATTTGTTAACAAAATTGCGCCAATAGGAAACCCATTTCCAAATCCTTTAGCCACACAGCAAATATCTGGAGAAATGTCTGAGTATTCAAATCCTAATAAAGTCCCCGTTCTAAAGGAAGTTTGAACACAATCAAGAACCAATAATATTCTATTTTTATCACAAATTTCTCTTAAACCCTTCAAACAATAGTCTGGTAATATCTTAACACCCCCTTCTCCTTGTAGAGGTTCCGCGATTATAGCTGCTGTATTTTTATTTATAGCTTTTTTCAACCCTTCATGATCTGCAAAAGCAACTTGATCAAAACCATCAACTTTGGGACCAAATCCTTCAGTATGTGATTTGTTATTGGCTAAAAATAGAGCTGCAAGTGTTCTGCCATGAAAAGCGCCCGAAAATGAAATAATTCTATTTTTTTCGGGTTTTCCAATTTTATGGAAATATTTTCTAACAATTTTTATACTTCCTTCAACAGATTCTGCTCCACTGTTGCAAAAAAAAACTTTATCTGCAAAAGTGTTATCTGTTAACCTTTTTGCTAAAGATTCTGCTTCTTTAATAATAAAGGCATTTGAAACGTGAATAAGTTTTTTAGACTGATCTTGAATAGCTCTGACAACATGTGGATGACAGTGGCCCAATATGTTGGTAGCTATGCCTGCAACCCAATCAAGGTACTTATCTCCATTTTCTGTGTAAAGAAAAGTTCCTTTTCCTTCTTTAAAAGAAATATTTTTTCTTGCATATGTTCCAAGAATTGAGCTCATAACTATTAAGATATAATTTTATATCCTTTTAAATATAATATAAAAGATACAAACCAAGTAATAATACAAAGTAAAAAAAGATATATTAAGCCAAAAGTTATTGATCCATCTGAATTTCCAATAAATCCATATCTAAAACCATCAATCATATAAAAAAAAGGGTTATATTCACTTATAATTTGTAGAAATTTTGGTAATTTATCTATTGAATAAAAACTTCCACTCAAGAAAACAAAGGGAGTAATCACAAAGTTTGTAACGGTACTCATGTTATCAAATTTTTCTGCCCATAACCCAGCAATAAATCCTACTGCTCCTAAAACAAAAGAACCTAAAAAAAGATAAATTAATACATAAAAAATATTATCTATTTGTATATTTAGGAAAAATGTAAATACAATAATTGATACTGCTGCAATTATAAAACCTCTTGTTACAGAAGCTAATATTATTGCCATTGTTACCTCTAAAGAAGATAATGGTGCAGATATCATATCAACAATATTGCCCATGACTTTACCCATTAATAAAGAAGATGAAGAATGTGAAAACGCTTGGGTTAGAAATTGCATCGCAATTAATCCTGGAAAAAGAAAATTAATATAAGAGACACCAAGTATGTCCGATCTTCCTTCACCTATAGCTAATGAAATTACTAATAAAAATAACCCTGCAGTCATTATTGGGCCCAAAATCGTTTGTCCAATTACATTGAAGAATCTTAAAACTTCTTTTTTATATAATGTCCAAACTCCAATCCAATTTACAAATCCAAACCTTCTTACGCCAATTTCATATTTTTTTTCTAATACAACCATCACTAATTATCTTTATTAGTTTTTTTTGAAAAATTGTTAAAAAACTAAAAAAATACATTGAAAATTTTAGATTTTTGTGTGTATTTAACCTGATATTGTAGATATATAATAAGTTAACACTATATATAGATTGAGTAATTTATGAGCTGGACACTAGAAAAAGTAGATAAACTGAAGCAACTTTGGGGTAAAGGTAATACTGCAGGTCAAATTGCATCCATTATTGGCGGGGTAACCAGAAATGCAGTAATTGGAAAAGCATACCGATTAAATCTTGCTTCAAAATCTATTCAAAAAAAAAATAACTTTAATCAAGTTTCTCATCATCAAGAAAATACTCTACAACCTGAAAGAAAAACACGCAAGAGTAGATTTAAATCACTGTTACTAGATAAAAGTTTTGAACCAGAAAGTCCAAAATCCTTAGAAGAACTACATGATGAAATTTGTAGATGGCCTATCGGACATCCCAATGAACCAGATTTTTATTTTTGTGGAAGAAAGTCAATGAAAGATTTTTCCTATTGCAAACTACATGTTTTATATGCATTCCAACCAAAGAACAAAAAAGAAGACTTGATCGAAAAAGGTGATGAAGCTTCTCCATTTATCAAAAAAAAAATTAAGTCAGCCTAATCTCCCTTGTGTTTTTTCTTTAATTTTTTTAACTGTTTCATGGTTTAAGATATTGTACATGTGGAAGTTTCACTCCAACAATTAGTAAAATAATATAATTTTTTACTGAATTAATTATCAACATAAGCTATATAAAGGCAGTCACAAAATGACTATATGGAGCTAACATTAATATACACAATCATCGGTTTTGCTCTTGCTGGTTGGTCGGTAATAGCGAATGACTCTGTTCAAACTTTGGGTACATTTATTGCTTCCAAACAGAAATGGTTTAAGTGGTACACATTAGCTACAGCTGCTTCTTTTGCGATGGTCATTACAGTAAGTTATGGATGGTGGATGTATGATGGCGACATTTCATATGGAAGATTAGCACGAATTCCTTACCAAGAAATTCAATGGTATCACGCTGTTGCTCCTGGAATATTATTATTACTAACAAGAATTGGAATTCCGGTTTCAACAACTTTTTTAGTATTGTCAGCATTTGCTTCAACGATTGTTCTTGAAAAAATGCTTTTAAAAAGCGTCGTAGGCTATGGGATTGCAGCTGTTGTTGCTTATATTTGTTGGATCGTTATTTCAAAATTTATTAATGAAAAATTCGATGAAATCACCGATAAAAGGAAAATTACTTTTTGGCGTAATTCTGTTTGGGTAACTTCAGCTTTTTTATGGTGTACCTGGTTAATGCACGATGTTGCAAATATTGCAGTTTATTTACCAAGACAACTTGATATTTCGTTATTAGCTATTGTCCTTATTTATTTTTCATTTCTTCTTTTTTATATTTTTTACATTCATGGAGGACCTATACAAAAAGTTGTTTTGGATAAAACGGGAACTAGGTATGCAAGATCAGCTACCATTATTAATACAATTTATGCATTAGTACTTTATTATTTCAAAGAATTAAACGATCTTCCTATGTCAACAACATGGGTTTTTGTAGGATTGTTATGCGGAAGGGAACTAGCAATTTCTACAATGAATAAAGAATATAAATTTAAATACGTGTTTCCACTTATCGGTAAAGACTTCATTAAAATGGTCTTTGGTTTAAGCGTATCAGTTGGGATAGTATTAGCGATACATTATATAATTATTCCTAATGACTTAGGTTTGTAATTTTCATTTTTCGTTACAACTTTGCGAACTGTCCACCCTTTCTAAAACGCCAAATGTAACTTGGTAATACTGACTCGATAGTTTTAGGGTTAATTTTCAAATCCTTAAGTGTGGGATATTTATTGGTAACAATATTATCATATTTCAACATCTCTACTTGATCGGTGGTTAGTAGAGGTTTAGGTAATAATTGTAAAATCTTTGCTTGAAATTTTGCAAATAGAAATGGGATGGGAACAAGAAACCTTTTCTTATTTATTTCCTTTAATAAAATTTTCATCAATTCTTTAAAAGTAAAAATTTGAGGTCCTCCTAATTCAAAAATATTATTATTAATTTCTTCCTTCTCTAAAACTGCCATAATAGATTTTGCTATATCTCCTACATAAATGGGTTGAAAATAAGTTAGACCTCCACCAATTAAAGGAAGGGCAGGGAAAAATTCAGCTATTGAAGCAAACTGATTAAAAAATTTATCTTCAGGACCAAATATAACCGATGGTCTTAAAATTACAGAACGATTAAAATTATTTATAATATTTTTTTCACCCTTTAATTTTGATTGCATATATTGAGAACTGACTGTTTCGTTAATTCCCAAGGCGCTGATATGAACAAGTTTTTTGATGTTTAGTTCGCTGCATAATTTGGATAACAAGTCAGGAAATTTTGCA
>AZYC01000016.1 GCA_000513075.1 alpha proteobacterium SCGC AAA288-G21
TTAGGGTCTTCGCAGCTTTTGCATCCTTGGGATCTCTAAGTATTTTAATTATCTCTGCTTACGTAAATCCTGTTGTATGGACTTTCGCAAGATTTATAACAGGAATGTCTATAGTAAGTTGTTTAGTTGTTGCTGAAAGTTGGCTTAATGATCGAGCAAACAACAGAACACGAGGCAAACTATTATCTGTCTACATGATCATAACTTACACGGGTTTGGCATTGGGAATGCTTTTATTAAATTTTGATAGCCCAGAAAACTATAAACCTTTTATTTTAGTGTCGATTTTGTTATCAATTGCATTGGTGCCCATCCTACTTACAAAGCGTAAGGCTCCTAAATTTAAAAAGATAGGAACCTTGAAATTGAAAGAACTTTATAAAATTTCACCTCTGGGCTTTGTTAGTTCTTTTTGTACAGGAATAATTCATTCGGCATTGTTTACATTAGCTGCTGTTTACGCTGCCACAGTGAACTTTAGTATTTTTGAAATTTCATTATTATTATTTTTGATTACTATTTCGGGAGCTTTATTCCAATGGCCTATAGGTTATCTTTCTGATCAATTTGATCGAAGAATCATTATTGTTTTTTGCACTATAGTTGGTGCCGTTTTTTTGTGTTTTATCAATTTTTGCATCAGGACATACATTTACTTCATTTCCAACAATGCAATATATAAATGTTGTTGTAGATCCTGGTGCTGACAAATTAATGTTTTTTATTTTTGTAACAGTCTACGCTGGTGCATCACTTTCTTTGTTCCCACTTAATATTGCACACACAAACGATTTTGTTCCAAAAGAAAAATTCGTAGCGGCTGGAGGTGGTTTAAACCTTGTTTTTGGAATGGGAGCAATGGGTGGACCAATAGTTTGTTCTATTTTTATGAACGAATTTGGACCCAATAGTTTCTTTATTTTTCTACTTATTTTTCATGTTATTATAGCTATATTTGCTCTTTATAGAATAACTAGAAGAAGTACTGAAGATAATCCAGATTCAACATTTACACCGCTGCCAAAAAATATTACTCCATTAGGTATGGAGCTTGATCCAGATACTGGTGTCAATTTATCAAATGTTGATAAAAAAAATGAATAAAGAAAATGCATTAAAGCTTTGGAAACTTATACAAGAAGAAAAAGCTATAGTTGCAGTATTGTTAGGTCTGGTGTGGTGCACCAATGTATTTGCTTTGTCGCAACAGTCAGCAATAGATCAATATCTATCTGGACGAAAGTTAGATTCTGTAGAAGGAATTTGGGGAAATAATTATGGAAACATAAATGTCATTGCTAAAATGGAAGACAGTTATTCTCTTATTGTAATACAACACCATATCGAGAGAAATGGAAAAAATGTTGGTTCATTGCAAAAGGGTAATGAAAATTATTATTATGGAACTAATGAAAGTTATTATGGTAAATCTCCTTACCCATGTTCATTTACATTAAAAGTAAGTGTGGATGGTAATTCTGCTGTAGCAAGCTGTACAGACGATAGAGGATACAAGTCGCTATTTTTATATTCCAGAATTTGGCCAACTGATTTGATTGTGCATAATGAAAAATTTAAAACAAAAAAAGATGTAGTAAAAGAATAACGGGAATATATTTAGATACAAAGCTTAATTGTTTTCAAACAAAATTAGATCTAATGATCATATTTCCCAATTAAAATATTAATGATAAAAAAAAATAGTTATTTTTGCTTTTTTATTTATAATTTTAACCACTAACTTTATATTATTTTCTGAAGAAAGCTCTATAAAAAATAATGAGATTCAAAAATTCGATAATAAAATACCTTTTATACAAGGAATAATAAATCAGGAAAATACAAACTTGTCTTTAACTAAAATAGACACAGAACAGTCAATTTTAGAATATAGCAATTGGCGTAGATCACATGGCGGAAATTGGAATACAAAATATGACTCTAATAATCATATCAATCATAACAATATATCTAAACTTAATTTAATATGGGAATATTCTTCAATCAATAAAAGCAATTTTGATAAAATCAATGAATTAGAAAACAAAGATCGTAAAATTCAAAAAAATAAATGGAAGGAAAACATAGAATTAAATCCAATATTTATAAATAACAAATTAATATTTGTTACTGCCGATTGGAAAATTGTTGCAATAGATTTAAACTCGAAAAAACCGCTTTGGCAAATACAATCAGTTACTCAGCCTTCTAGAAGAGGTATGTTAGCTTTATACGACGAAAAAATTAATTTGGAAGTTTTGTATATTCCGATTGGAGTAAGAGTTTATAAAATTAATATCGAAAATGGTAAAAAAGTCAAAAAATTTGGAGAAAAAGGATCTGTCGAAGCTTTTTCTTTAGTTGCTCCAATGATTTACAATGACCAATTAGTAATTGTGAGTCCATCTGAAGTGCTAATGTTTGACTCAACAAACGGAACTTTAATCGAAAGAATCCCAATACATCCAAAAGGAACAAATTTTGATGGAGGAAGTGTTTGGGGAGGAGTTGCTTTAGACAAAAATAAAGGAATCGTGTTTGTTAACACTGGAAATCCTAAACCTGCTTCGTATGGAGTTAATAGGAAAGGAAAAAATAAAAGATCCTCAAGTGTAGTGGCAGTTGATTTAAACAAAAAAAATGTTTTATGGGATTTTCAAGAAACAATCCATGATCTTTGGGACCTAGATATATCAAGTCCACCTATATTGCATAATTTAAGAATTAACAATGAAATTTATGAAGTTGTTATTTCATTATCCAAAACAGGTAATACATTAATACTTGAAAGAAATAGTGGAAGACCAATTTTTGATGTTACCTACAATAAAGCTCCAAAATCAACAATTCCAAATGAAATTACTTCTCCACATCAAATAAAACTTGAAAAGCCAGAACCATTTTCAAAAATTGAATATAGTTTAAGTGATATAGACAAACTATCAGAAGCAAAACAAAAACAAATCAAAAAAAAATTAAGAAATGCAAAATATGGTTGGTATGAAACACCTTCGTTTCTTGAAGATCTTATTATGTACGGCACACTTGGTGGAGCGCAATGGACAGGTGGTGCATTAGATCCAGTAAATCAGCATTTATATATACCCGTAAATAATATTCCATTTAAAATAAGACCTTATATGCAGTCATTAGAGTTGAACATAAATTTTCCAAAGGAGATAAATGATTTTCATGAAATCTACATAAACAAATGTTCAAGCTGCCACGGAAAAATACGAAACGGTATTAACATCATCCAAAAAGGAACAAAACAAATTCAATATATACCTAGTTTGGTTGGTTTTTTTAATCTTCCAAATGGAAATAAAAAACTCTCACAAGAAAATTTGATTTTGAAACATAATAATTTAGATTTAAACCATAACGAAATACTTAAACTACAAAAGCTTTTTGATTGGTGGGATAAAGAAATAGAAAAAAATAACCAAATCAGGATTATAGCTTTTGATATGGCCTGGTCTCAATTTCTTACGGGTGATGACTTGCCAGCAACAAATCCTCCTTGGGGATATATAGCCAAATTAGATTTAGTAAGTGGTAAAATTTTATGGAAAACACCAGTGGGTTATTTAAAAAAGAATGGAGAAAAAATTAAAATAGGAACGCCAATTTTTGGTGGTTTGGCCTTAAATAGTTCGGGCATATTATTTGTTACCGGTACCGATGATAATTTAGCTTATGCTATAGACACCAAAACAGGTGAAGAAATATGGTCTTATCAAATGGATGCTGCGGGAAGTGCTCCTCCAATAATTTTTAATTACAATGGAAAACAATATGTTAGCTTTGTATCTACTGGTGGGCGATATCACAATTATAAAGAAAAAGCATCTTCAATATATACTTTTGGTATAATCGAATAAATTGGCGACTTTCTAAACTAAAATTTTGACTAGTATGAACAAAGAATACGATGTAAAACAACATTTGTTATTTCATCAACCGGAAGAGTAACAAATTAATCTGCTCAAGGAAACAATTACAAATCTAGATAATAGTTCAATGAAAAAAGCTTTTAGAGATCTTGGTTCTGTGTTATAGAATTTTTAGCAACCTAAAAGTCGCAAGTTTAAATCAAGCCAAGAAATTAAGCATATAAAATTTATGGAAAATTTTTCAGAACTAAATGTAAATGAATCTTTAAAACGCTCGATTGCGAGAATGCATTTTAAAATTCCCACACCAATTCAAGCGCAGGCTATACCTCCAGCTCTTCTTGGAAAAGATATTTTGGGTACAGCACAAACTGGTACGGGAAAAACACTTTGTTATGGAATTGCTTGTATTAATAAACTTCTAAATGACAGAGGTAGTAACGCACTTATTATATGTCCAACGCGTGAGCTAGCGGTTCAAGTTGGAGATGTTCTTAATGGATTAATAGAAAATACTATGAATATTAAATCTGCTGTACTTATTGGTGGTGAATCTATGCAAAAACAATTAAGGCAATTACAAAAGCGCCCAAGATTAATTATTGGAACTCCCGGACGTCTCAACGATCACTTAAAAAGAAAAAGTCTAAAATTGTATCAATCGTATTTTTTAGTTCTTGATGAAACGGATAGAATGTTAGATATGGGTTTTATTCCACAGGTAGAACAAATATTAAAGTTTGTACCAAAAAAACATCAAACATTATTATTTTCAGCAACTTTGCCTCAAAATATTCTTAAAATTACTGAAAGATATTTAAATGACCCAATAAGAATAAGAGTTGGATCAACAACAACACCCATTTCAAAAATTAAACAAGAAGTTATTCAAGTAAGTGAAGGTGACAAATATAACAAATTACTGGAAGAACTTTATAAAAGGAAAGGATCTATTTTAGTTTTTGTAAAAACAAAACGTAATGCAGATAAAATGGCAGATCGGTTACATGATGATGGACACCGCTGTGACTGCATGCATGGAAATTTAAGACAATCAAAAAGACAAAAAACTTTAATCGCGTTTCGTTCTGGGAAAATACGTATTCTAATCAGCACTGAACTTGCTGCCAGAGGTTTAGACGTGCCGTCTATTCAACATGTAATTAATTACCATCTTCCCCAAGTTCCAGAAGATTTTATTCATAGAATTGGAAGAACAGCAAGAGCTGGGGCAGATGGTTGTGCTCTTACTTTTATCACTCCTAATGATAGGCAAATGTGGAATGGAATTCAAAGATTAATCAATCCCAATGTAAAGCAAGAGTTTAACACTTTTAAAAAATCTAGCCATAGAAGAAAAAAAAGATTTTCAAGATTTGAACAACGCGGAAATAATGAAAGCAAACCTTTTAAAAAAAATTACTTTGAACGCTCTAATAACGATGAACATAGAGGAAAAAAGAAATTTAGGTTTAAAAAGTACAGTCGGAGGGGTAGAAATAAAGCCTTTTAAATAATGAAAAAACTATCTCTATACGTGTTTCTGGTTTTATCGATCTATAGATAATTTTAAGCAACCCATCAGAAATAGACTTCTATAACATATTATTGTCATGGAGTTATATGAAATAGCTTCAGTATCATAAACAAAATAATAGATTGAGTTAAAAAGGCAGTCACAACAACTCCAACTGCTCTCCAGGTGCTTTTATAATCTAGGGCTTGTCTTACAGCAATAACCATCGCAACTAGCATCCATATCGATGCAGCAATAAAAGCTATGCTCATCAAATCAGGAATGATACCAAAAACTCGAATAAGTCCTGGAGCACTAGAAAAACCAATTGTTCTTAATAACTGACCGTGATCAGCTTCGGTTGTAGGTTCTGGAAAAAATTTAACGCCAATAAAATAAACTAAGTAAGCCCAAATAAACCAACTAACCAATGATAACAAAGGAGCCATCAAAAAATTAAATGTTCCAAGTGATAAAGCTCCCACTCCTGCTGCCAAACTTGAAAGTACTACAACCCCCGCTGCTTGAAATGTTGCCGATTTATCAGCCTCTACCTCTTCGTAAAGATTAACATCTAACTTACAAGCTCTTATAATTCTGTTTACATATTGAGAATTCATTTTTTTCTCCTTTTAAAATTTTCTATCATTTCATTAGTATTACTCAATTATCTGAAAAATTAATATAACAAAAAAAGATGATCTCTGCGTGAGTTGTAGTTACTTTTTTCATAACAGTACAATTAACCAAGCACCCCGAAACCAGAGGCGGGATAAATGAAAAAACTTTTCCTATAAAATCCTATCAACCAGAAACATACTAGAAACATTTCTGGGTGGTGAAACCACAAACAGGTGTGATAACCTTTAATCATGAAAAAGCTTTTAGGGATCATGGTTATAGGATTATGTGGGATAACCCCAAACAAACCAGAAACAATTCCGAGTGCAAAAAAACCACAAGTACCTAATAAAATGGAACTTATAGAAAATTAACCGCATAAAGACTCATTAAAAACACTCTTAAAACTAAAACGAAAATAAGCCTTTGGAGATAAATTGAATGAATCAATTTTAGTGCTTTTTTGTTAAAAGTAAATTGTGCGCTTGGTGATTCGTATTATAAAAAGATTTACTACGTTTTTAAAAAAATTATTTTCAATTTTTTTAATTTTTAATTTAACATGCGTTAGCACAGCACAAGCAGCAGCCGTGTTTGTTGATAGTTTTGATGTTAGCACTACTCAGGGAGATCTTCCCGATGCTGTAACTTTTAATAACGATGGAACAAAGATGTTTGTTCTCGGCTCAGATGGAGATGTTGTGGGTGAATATACATTAACAACAGGTTTTGATGTTTCAACAGCATCTTTTGTTGATAGTTTTAATATTTCTGGTGAAGAAGGTACGTCCAGTGCTTTAGCTTTTAATAACGATGGAACAAAGATGTTTGTTTTGGGTTGGGGTGAAGATAAAGTGATTGAATATACATTAACAACAGGTTTTGATGTTTCAACAGCATCTTATGCAGGTGATAATGAAAGGTTTTCATTTACTCAAGAAAATACTCCCAGAGGTTTAGCTTTTAATAACGATGGAACAAAGATGTTTATTGCTGGTACGGACAATAACGCTATATATGAATATACATTGACAACAGGTTTTGATGTTTCAACTGCTTCTTATGCAGGGGATGATGAACGTTTTGATACTTCAATTACTAATCCCAGTGATGTAACTTTTAATAGAAGTGGATCAAGGATGTTTGTTAGCAGTGGTAGTGAAAGAAAGATATATGAATTTTCATTGTCAACGGCTTTTGATATTTCAACAGCATCTTCTACTGGTAATCTTTCTACTAGTTCTCCTTCAGCTTCTCCGGCAGATGTAACTTTTAATGATGATGGAACAAAGATGTTTACTGTCGGCTGGGAGAATGACGCTGTCATGGAATATACTCTAAGCTGTGCTTATAAAGTTACCAGTTCTTCTACTTGTGATGATCCTTCAACAATTAAAGAGGTAGTAGCTTCTATAGAAGCTGAAACAGTATCTGTTAAAAGATTTGCAGAAAGATCATCAGGTTCTGTCTTAAAAAGATTGGCTTTTCTAAGATCTCATCAAAAAGATTTGGGTTATTTTCAATTAAAAGATGGAAGCCTTCGGGGTTTTATCGGCAATAGTCAAGATATCGATGTTAATTTTTCAAATAAAACTTTAGATCAGTTAATTAATCTTGCGCCAAAATTTTCTATTCATCCACTTCAAAAAATTCTTCCAGAAGATTGGACGTTATGGAGTGAAGGGAGTGTGAGTTTTGGAAGAATTGGGGATACGAGCTTAAGTTCAGCTCAAGATATTAGTGCTCTGGGTATTTCAATTGGTGCTGATAAAAAAATTGAAAACAATAAAGTATCAAGATTTTACAGCACGATATATGGAATAGCTTTAAGACTTGGAATTGATGAGGTAGATATTGGAACATATGGTTCAAAAGTTGATACTAATGCAATAAGTTTATCAATTTATGGAACTCATTACTTAGATAAAAGTAGGTTTATTGACGGTGTAATAGGTGCAAGTCATTTAAATACTGATCTTGTTAGAAAAAATAGCGGAGATACAGACACAAATAATGGTGAGCGAGATGGTAAACAAATTTATGGATCTATAAAATTTGGACGAGAATTTGAACATAATGAATTTAATGTAATACCGACAGGTCTAATTAATATAAGTCATACTAGGCTTGAAGGTTTTACAGAGAGTGGAACTGAAGCTCTTAGATATGATGATCAAGACATAAATTTTCTAATGGGATCTTTAGGAGTGATGATTGATCGAGATTATATTTCGGAAACTTCAATTTTAAAACCCAGAGTAAATTTTGAATATAGTAAAGACGTTGCCTCTAACTCTAAGGCACATTCATACTATGTATCAGATAGCAGCAAAACTTATGCTTATAAAGCTAATGAAAATACTCAAGATATTTTTAAAGGTGGCTTAGGTTTTGATTTTACTAATCAACAAGGATTAACTTTAAGTGGTGAATTCGAGAAAAAAGTAATTAGTAATGTAGGTTATATAAATACCGTTTTTTTTACAGCGAGCTTTTTATCAAGAAAAGAAACAGAATATTTAATTGCCTTTAATGGAGATGAAGAATCTTTTGGTTCAAGCCTAAAAATTGCTAAAACCTTAGGTCCATTTGCTCTAGGGTTACAATTAGAAAATGATCTATCCAGTCAAAAAAACAGTAATCTCTACTTATCTTTAAGCAGCCAATTTTAAGAAAGTAGAAGAATGAAACTAGAAACATACTAGAAACATTTTCGGGTGGTTATCCAAATGTTCTTTGGGTTAGCTTGGGTTCTTCTTCAAAAAGTCAATGTACTCAACAACTTCTGTGAATTTCTCGTCTGGAATATCCTTGTATGATTTCTCAAATTTTGATTTCACGCATATTGCTACATGCGCATAAGGATTTCTTCCTTTAGGATGATTAGGATGATCAGGTAGTTGTCCTTGCAGGTAATCACCAGCTTCCTGTATGATTTTCCACAGTTTACTTGCGTTTTCTTTGTTCATGCCTGTCTAAATCTTGTTTTATCTCAAATGTCTCTAGTCTGGTCACTAGTTATCCCACATAATCCTATAACCCAGAACCAAGATCCCTAAAAGTTTTTTCATTTTGTAAAACAATCACCAGCAGCTACTGCAGCCGCTCTTCCCTCTGCTTCTTTTTTTGTCTTTAGCTGTTTTTTCCACGACGCATTCGTCGTATAAAGAATAAGATAACTATTATAAACTTTCTCGTAACAATCAGCACGATTTTTAGCTTCACTGGAATAATTTATTGTAAATGTTATTGCGATAATTATAGCCACTAAAACTATAACAACTGCATTAACTATATTTTTTGGATAAGTTTCTTTCATTTAATTAGCACCAACATTCACTTTAACTTTATTATACTCATCCTGCAGCTCTTCTTTTGATTTGCTAAAGTATTCATTCATATTTGTTGATGAAGGTATGTCTTTGATTTCATCAAATTTATCAGGATAGCAATGTTGTAAATAAGACAAACGATAAATCACAATTAGATGAAGTATTTGTTTCTCATTTAATGTGTGTTCCCATGTAAACCAACCATCTTTCCAAGCATCATCTCCGATAAATTTAGTGAGCTCTGGTTTATCTAATGAATTAATTTTTATAAATCCTTTGCTAATGTTTGCTTCAAATTCAGCAGGAAAAACTTTGTTTTTTAAAGATTGATAAAAGCACATTCCTAAATTTGTTTTTTCTATTCCAGGAACAGTTTCATCTATACCATTTACTTTTTTTACAACATCACCAAGAAGAGTATCTAAAAAATTGTCTATGGTTAAATTTATGTCCATTTATCCTACGATTGCTTAAAACTTTTCATCTCTTGTTATTAACAACTACTTTAATAACTTTTTTTCTATGTTCAGCTATATGTTTATCTCGTTCACTTTGGTTAACTAATAATTTAACCATTCTTCTAATATTTCTAATAGTGTCTGCTCTTTTTTTTCTTTCCTGTGTGGTCATTTTTTAGTTCTATTATTATAAAGCTCGCTTAATTCAGATATTTTATCAAATATCGTTTGGATAACAAAAACAACAAAACCAAATGCTGATGTAAACCAAAATACTAAACCAAGATTCCAAAATATTCTTATATCATCGTGGTATTTATATGGGAAAAAATAATTTTCTAAATAAATTCCAAAATACAAAATAATAGAACCTATAATAAAAAAAATAAATATTTTCCACCTTCGTTCATATTTGTTTTCGATCTTAGTAATTTTTCCTAGATATTCTAAAACACTACCACCAATCCCGATCACTAGACCAAGAGATAATGCACATACAATTACCAGTATTATCAAAGCTGAAATAAATATTCCTATATTAATTGTTAAATTAAGTATTATGCTCCAAACTTCATTGAAAGCATCATTTAAAGTTCTTGTAGTAAAATACGAATTTAGAAAAGAGGTAATTTCATAAATAATCCAAAAACCTAAGAGAAGTATTGGAATTATTTCTATAGATTTAATTATTTTATTATTAGCTTTTTTTCCTTTATTAATATTTTCAGAAAAATTAGAAGAAAACTCTCCAATATTTCCAAATCCAATTAATATAAGCAAAATTGTCCAAAAGTTAAAAATATCATGATTATCTCTAAGGTAGTATGACAAATAAAGAAAATCTATCCCGAATAATAAATGTCCAAATTTATATTTAAAGTATGTCAGTTTTGAATCTTCAATCACAAGTAAAATTAATGCAATAACTCCTATAAAGATTAGAAGGAATAGCTCACAACTTGAATTAAAAATGCCAATAGAAAAACATTTTGTCGAGAGTTGATAATACCAATTAATTTTATTTATAATCCAATCCACTTAGTGAAATGTTATCAAAAGGCATAGAAATTGACCATTTGATTTATCTCAAAAGTCTCTAGTCTGGTCACTAGTTTTATGAGTGTTTTTGTTGAATCTTTATGCGGTTTATTTTTTATGAATTGTAAATGGTCCGCATAACTACTGTGAACCAAGGTCTATAAAGGTCAGTCAAGGTGTCCCGCTAACCAAGTAAATAATCACCAGCTTCCTGTATCATTTTCCAGAGTTGACGCGACTTTTCTTCGTTCATACTCACTCAAATTCTGCTTTATCTCTTTTGTTTCGAGTATGTTTCGAGTTATCCCACATAATCCTATAACCCAGAACCAAGATCCCTAAAAGCTTTTTCATTTAACAACCACTTTCTTGACCGGCTGCAGCACAACCTTCGTCGTATGCTTGTTGTTCACTTTTTCCGGCAGCAAGAGCATCTAAGTAAGCCTGTATTCCCGCCTCAGCAGCAGCAGCTGAAATTCCTTCCGATACAGCTTCAGCTACCGCTTCATCTATTGCAGCTGCCAATTCTGCTGAAAGTGCTGCGTCTATTGCTTCACCAGTCGCTTTCTCGATCGCAGCAACAAATTCATCTGCCATAGCTTTACCAATCGTGGCTTCCAACTCTTTTGCAATTTCTTGATTAATTGATGCCTGTAGAGTTTCATCGATGGCTTCTTGGGTTTCTTGTTTTAATATTTCATCTTTTTTTTCTTGAACAACTTTATCAAGTTCACTGGTAATTTTTTGTTTTTTTCTTTTTAAAATTAATTCAATTTGTTCTAAAGTTATATTAAATCTTGAAGCTAGTTCGATTTTTACCTTTGATACTGCCAATTCAATTTTTCTGTTAAATTTGGCCATATTTAATGCCGCTGGTCTACCATTAGGTAATACTATGTAAAAATGAAATGGTTGTTCACCTAATACTAACATTTGAAAAAAATGTGTTCTGTGTTTTTCTACGTATCTACCCTCCCAATGCAAAACTTCAGCTCCATTTAATTTCATTGAAATTTTTTTCTTTTCTTCGTCTAGTTCAAAATCAAATATATCTTCACCACCATTGTAATATTTGAATATAAATTTATCTGACAAAACTGCTAACTGTTTTCCATCTGACAGTCTTCTAATTTTAACTCCTCCTGGTCTATGTGTATAAATTCTATAATCACCAAAGATCATTTCCATTTTTTCGAAATGTTTGGTGCCGACATTTGATGCAAATTTACGTACTATGAATTCTTCTTTTTTAGGTTTATCTAAATTTTCTTTTATTTTTTCAACTTTATCTGAGGTGGTTAAATCTATTTTGAGCAGGATAGACTTTGCTTTTAAGAATTCTTCTTTTGTTATTGATCCTCGCCCATACATTCCTTCAAGCTTTAAGAGTTGATCACTTACATCTATTGCAAAAGATTTTGAGCAGATTATCAAACCCAGAACCACGATCCCTAAAAGCTTTTTCATTTATATTATCTAAAGTATTTTCCCCACACGCCTCCAAATATACAAATACATCCTATAACGATTAGGAACGTAATGCCTGTTAACAAACCTAATCCTCCAATAATAAAACCAGCTACCTGACTATATATAAATAATTTTTTATCAATCTTTGTCCAATTTTTCATTTGTTATCCTCATGCCAATCCACAACAAGCTGTCTGGCCAAATCATCAACAAAACTCAAGTAATAATCTTTAAATTTGCTAGGAGTATTTTTTGCTATCCCACTCTTTTCATAAAATACAAACGGTCCTGAAACAGGGAATCCTTTAGGATTATGTTTGCTGTACGTTGTGTGCTGATGAATTCTTAAATATAATACACCTGAACATGTATATTCATCTCCAATAATAATAGGCTGAAACCAGAGTATTGGCGCTCCAAAATCTGAAGTAAGTTCTAATTTTGAATTTGCAATAATATATTTAATACGTGTTTCAATATCTTTTCTGGTAATTAAACATTGCTTTTCCCCTTTTTCATCAACGTCTTCTACAATAAGATAAAGTTGCTTTATTCCCCAGGTGCCCTCTGTAAACCCAACATTGCACCATAACAAAACCAGAAAGACGTATAGAAATAGTTTTTTCATTTAAAAAACCTTTTCAGCTTTCTCGCAAATGTATGTTTCGGAAGAATACACTTTATCATCATATTCATATAAAATTGTGTGAGTTAACTCGCCACTAAAACGCTCAAACACTAAAAATCTTTTCATGCCATCAGAATGGTCAATTGCACGAATTGTAGTTTCTTCAATTTCTATAATTTTCATTGCACCAAATTCAAAAAGTTTCATGGTTTCTTCATCTAAATTGATAATTAATTGATAAGAATAATTATGATCCTTATGCTTGCAATTAAGAATTGCCCTATCGTCATCAGCAAACCCAGCGTTGCAAAACAACAAACCCAGAACCAAGATCCCTAAAAGCTTTTTCATGAATATTTTTTAATTTTTTTTATAGTCTTTCTAAAATTAAACTCGCGTCCATATACGTGGGTACAAATTCGTACCAGGACGGTCACCAGGCTTCAGGTCTTTTTCTATCATGTCGGCGCTGTGGTCAGGATCCATCCCACAATCGCGAAATTTAATACGCACATCATCACCCACCCACTTGGTGGTAAAAACTCGTAATTCACAGTCATCATCTAGTTTTCCCGAACCACCATGCATTGTACGGCCATTGAATGCAATGCAATCACCTGGTTGCATGTCCCAACTCACAACACCGAAGCGTTTAGGGTCTGCGTTGATGTCTGGAAATTCTTGCTCAGCGATGTCAGAAAAATCAACTTGATCAACATTTTTTTTTCTTACAGGATTGAGATCACCGAAATTGTACTGTTTAAAAACAGTTTTTAGACGGTGCGAACCTGGTACAAAGGATAGCGCATTCTTTCGTTTAACAGGTCCTAAAGGCATCCAGATTGAGCAAGCGTCATACCCTTCTACTGACCAATAGGGTTCATCCTGATGCCATGGGGTCTCGAACTGAGTACCAGTAGATCGCACAAATACTGAATCAAAAAAAAAATTGATAGCTGTTGATCTCATCAACTGGCCACAGATCTGAGCAGCAGGTGAATTAAAAATGAATTTTCTGTACTCCTCAATGCCTTGCCAAGCCGTGTGGTCATAAAACATAGAGCGTCCTGAAGTATCCTTATACCATATACGCGAACGTCTTGTGGGTGCTTCAATATTAGCATCAAGTCCCTTATTTAAAAGCTCAATCCAGTCCTTATCAAACATCCCCGGTAGGAGCAGAACGCCGTCACGATGATAAGTTTCAACTTCTTCGGGGGTGATGGTTTGCAATAAACCAGTGTTCATATTATTTTATTTTTCAATACTAATCTTAAGATTAACCCAGAACCAAGATCCCTAAAAGCTTTTTTATTTATCAACATTCTCCCTTTTGAATTGGAGGACACTTAACACTTCCATAAGAACAATAAACACAACAATCACCCTTTTTTGGCTTTAGTTTATTTTTGCAGTGCGGACATTCCCAAAAATACTGACAATAATCAGTTGGCATTTGTTCAATAGTTTTTTGATTACATTGTGGACAGGTGATTGTTGATTGTAGTTGAATATCAGTCATAGAGTTTCATTAATTTTTTTAGGATTCGTTCTGCAAACGTTTGACATAATAATCTGGTTTCTTTTGAAACATCTCAGGACAATGGGGACATCGACAAAAAAAAACTTCCCATCCTGCAATTTCCATACGTACAGTCTGTTGCAACGGTTTTTCTGCTAAACAAGTCGGACAAACAACTAAGTTTTCGGTTTCTTTGAGATATCTTGAAGGTTCTTGATTAAATAGATCAACACAACCTTGGCAACAAAAGAAATATTCTTTGTCTTCGTAAATGAGTTTTGTCCATCTATCTGAACCTATTCCCAACCTTATTAAAGAACAGCTACACGTTGGACATATAGGAGTTAATATTTTTTTCATTATTTTACCTTAAAATTTCTTATCTTCTACTAATGCGCATCCACTTAATAATAAACCCAGAACCAAGATCCCTAAAAGCTTTTTCATGATTAAAGGTTATCACACCTGTTTGTGGTTTCACCACCCAGAAATGGTTGGGGTTTGTTTGGGGTTTTATCATTAAAATTGCTTTGTATTTACGCCAAGTCTATTTTAATAACTAAGCAAACATAAGGGTTTTGGGTTGTCAGGGAATGTCGAGAGACAATTGGTTTTTTACTGTCCCCATCTGCGTAAAATCAAAATTTAATCAGAGTTACAAAGATATTGAGGATGAAAAATTTAACGAAGTAGTAAAATATATTGAATTCTTAAAAAATAATCCAAGTTAAATTTATTGTTTTGGAAAATAGTCCTCACACTTTCCTTCTCTGTAAACATCTGCAGTGCAACAATGAAGCCCTCCTCCAAAAGCATATGCATCTCTTAAATCTACTTGAATAACTTCCATTCCTAATTTGTCTAATTGCTCTGCTTGATAGACTTCACTTTTTTCAACACATAAAGTTTTATGATCTAAAATTAAAACATTCATTGAAAGCCAAACTGATGAATAGCAAAGATTAGGTGGAGAATTATGTGCCGGTTGTGCTGCATCAATTATTTTCCAGCCGTTGTTTTCAAATAGTTTTCTTTGTTCCTTTGGAAGTCTTCTTTGAGGATTATTAATAATTATTCCCGGTTTAATTGGTGTGAATGTTGCATCTATATGTATTGGATAAGGATCTCCTGGAAAATTTACAGCATGCACTCTATGATCTGTAAAATGTCTTTTGATCCAATCGATACCTTTTAAATTTGTTGTAAAACCATGCTGTACAACTAAATCTTTTCCAAATCTTAGGACATCTGCTGCATCGAAAAGTGGTTCTTCTTCAGTGGTTACAAAGAACTTTTTTTCTGTCCATTCTAATCTCTTAGGAATTCCTATTTTATCAGACAAATAATCATCTCTGTAATCATCATCGGTCAATCTTGGTTTTGGAGCTGACTCATGTCTCATATTAGGATCTGAATTGTAGTAATGTTTTAATAATGGTCTGTAACATAAATACTCAAACCATCTGCATCTATAACTCATTGTTGCCTCCAACATTTCATTTCCAACAGTTAGAATTACATCTCTAGGAGGCATACAACCGAACATTGTCTGAGCTTCCCAATCTGGTGTTGAAGTTTTTTGATTAAAATTTATTGGTGTTGGTCTATCAACGGTTATTCCTCTTTTAGTTAAAAGGTTAGCAAAATCATCTAACAATTGGTTTGCTTTATCAACAGCATCTTTTGTTCTTGGACCAAATTGACCTCTCATATCTGAATCTTCTGGAACTTTAGCGTCTATAGCTGGCTCTGGTGCAGGAATGCATGTTCCGTCGGCCTTGCCCACAATAACATGTTTTAACGGGTCCCATTCATTCCAACTATTAACAATTATTTTTTTTTCACTCATGATTTAATTTTTAATAATATTATTTTCCGGGCCAATAGGAAATTTTGTAATGTTTTCAGCTCCATTATCATTCACAATCAACATATCATGTTCTCTATAACCTCCCGATCCAGGTTTGCCTTCAGGAATCATTATCATTGGCTCCATAGAAATAACCATATTGGGCTGCAAAATGGTATCTACGTCTTCTCGAAGTTCTAAACCCGTTTCTCTTCCATAAAAATGTGAAAGGACTCCGAAAGAATGACCGTAGCCAAAAGTTCTATACTGAAGATAACCAAGTTGAGCAAAAATATCATTTAATTCATGACAAATTTCTGAACATTTTGCCCCTGATCTAATTAATTCTAGTCCCCTCTTATGTACTTTTATATTTGCTTCCCAAGCCTTAAGAGAAGCATCATCTGCGTTATTTAAAAATAAAGTTCTTTCTAAAGCAGAATAATAGCCAGATATCATTGGAAATGTATTAAGTGAAAGAATATCACCAGAAACTAACTTTCTTGATGTTTTTGGATTATGTGCTCCATCTGTATTTATACCTGATTGAAACCATACCCACGTATCCATATATTCTGCCTCAGGATATTTTTTTGCAATCTCTAATTCCATTTTATCCCTTCCAGTCATTGCTATTTCTAATTCACTAGCGCCAACTTTGATGTGTTTAACTATTTCTTCCGCTCCAATGTCTGCTATTTTTGCTCCACTTCTAATGATTTCTATTTCTTCTTTAGATTTAATTATTCGAAGTTTCATAAGATCCTTAGAAACATCTCTAAAATTTGAAAAATTAAATAAAGAAGTTAGTTTTTCCTTTGTTTCAATAGTAATATGATCGTTTTCTATACCGATATTTTTAGGTGGTTTATCTTTTCCAATTATTGAAACGATAGCTTTTAGGAAGCTATCTTTCTTCCAATCGGTATAAATGACATTATCACAAAAAGATCTTCTCCAGGGCTGACTTGCATCAATATTTGCTGAGATTGTTACAATCTTTTTTTCACTAATTATGCAGCCATATGGTCTTCCAAAAGAACAATAAATAAACCCTGTATAATAAGCAATATTATGCATTGAGGTTAGAATAATCATATCTAAATTATTTTTGTTAATGTTGGCTCTGAGTTTATCCAATCTATTTTGATATTCGGTTTGACTAAAAGGAAGTTTTAACTTTGATCCATTTTTCAATTCAAAAAAATCTGGTCTTTCCATAAATTTTTCTTAGTTAAGTCCAATAAATCTTTTATTTTTTTTAATAAAGAAACTGTAATAAAAAATCGCAAAAGTAATAATAACTCCTCCGATTATAGTATTTTCTGATGGAATTTCATTAATCCCAAAAATTGGTAGNCAAACCCAAAAAATTCCCCCTATTACTTCGGTTAAAGATAACAAAGTAAGATCAGCTGCAGGTAATTCTTTTGATCCTATTGAGTATAATATTAATCCGCAGCATACTAAAAAACCATGCAATGCTGACAATGATGAGTTTCTAAATGTAGTTAAAAAATTTGCATCTGAAATAGTTAATACTAAGGATGAAAAAATTGCACAAAATAAGCCAGCTATTGCAACTGTAGTAAATTTTGGGGTCTCTTTTCTCCACCTTAATGAAACAGAAAAAATTGAAAATCCTAATGCAGACATAAGTCCAACTAGTAATCCAAATAATGTTCCTATCTTATTGCTATTTGATGCCATAAAAAAAATTCCAATCGTTGCAATAATTATTGCTGTAAATGTTGTTATTGAAATTTTTTCTTTCAAAATAAAATAACCTAAAATTGCAGTAATAAATGGCATTGCCGCTAACATTAAAAGTGTAACTGCCGCTGAAGTGTGAGTTATAGACCAAATAAAACACATCATAGCTGAACCTAAGCTAACACCTCCAATGACTCCGGATAATCCAATTTTTGGATAATTGTTCAAAAATGATTTTCCTTCTTTTAAAAACAAATAAAAATTTAGTAGTAAAAAAATAGTAATTCCTCTAAAAAAGACATATTGCCATGGAACATTTCGAGCATCTTCTAGATACCTTACGACTAATGCTCCAAAAGACCAGAGAATCCCTGCTATTAAAACAATTAGAATAGCCAAATTAGTTTTATCTTTTGGCATATTTATTTTATTTCTTTTTTAGGTCTTAAAGAATGACCTGAAAGCCAACCTTCTGTCCCTTCGATATAGTGTTCTTTTTTCCATATTAAAGACTGGTGTTTTACTTCTTCAAGAACATATCTGCATATTTTAAACGCTTCATCTCTATGCCCTGCCCCAACTGAAATAATAATGCTTATCTCTCCTACAGGGACAAACCCTTTGGCATGCTCTAAAAAAATTTTAGCGTTTTTATCGAATTTGTTAATCGCCATTTCACATATAGAATTGAAAGATTTTAAAACCATTTGATCATGAGCATCGTAAGTAACTGCTGTTACTTTTTTTCCACCGTTTTCATTTCTTACCCTTCCAATAAAAACAGATTCTGCTCCATTTGAATCTGCAGAAATGAACTTAACTGCTTTTTCTTTTAAGATTTTTTGATCTTTTGTATTAACAACTGCTGTATGGATATTCATTAACCACCGGTAACGTTCATGTGGCGAGGAACATATATTTCTTCCCGTTCTCTATCAATTACAAAATCGTGACCTTTAGGTTTTCTAGAAATTGCTTCATATATGACATTTTTTAAAAGATCATTATTTTCACTTTTTCTAAGAGGAGTTATTAAATCCGCTTTATCTTGTTGTCCTAAGCACATGTACATAATACCTGTACAAGTTACCCTTACTCGATTACACAGTTCACAAAAATTATGAGTATGTGGTGTAATAAAACCAATTTTTTGATCGGTTTCATGACAATGTACATATCTTGCAGGTCCCCCTGTTCTTAAAGGATCATCAGTAAGACTATATTTGGTTTGAATTAATTTTCTAACTTCGGTTAGCGGCATATACTGTTCAGAACGTTTTATACCTATTTCGCCCATGGGCATTACTTCAATAAATGTTAGAGAAAATTTATTTTCACCACACCAATTCACTAATTTTAAAATTTCATTATCATTAACACCTTTTAAGGCCACAGTATTAATTTTTATTTTTAGTCCTATTTTTTTTGCGGCCATAATTCCATTAATAACTTTATCAAAGTCACCAATTCGAGTGATTTTTTTAAACTTATTTTTGTCTAAAGAATCTAACGAAATATTAACTCTTCTAACTCCGTTATTTAATAAATCTTTTGCATAGCGATCTAGTTGAGAACCATTTGTTGTAAGCGTTAATTCTTCCAATCCGTGACCTATTTTTTTTCCAAGATTACTAAATAATTTCATTATATTTTTTCGTACTAAAGGTTCACCTCCAGTAATCCTAAGTTTTTTTACACCGAGATCGATAAAGGTATTACAAAGTCTGTCCAGTTCTTCTAATGATAAAACATCTTTTTTAGGTAAAAATTCCATATCTTCAGACATGCAATAAGTGCATCTGAAGTCACAACGATCTGTAACTGAAACTCTTACATATGATATTTTTCTTTGAAATGGATCTATCAACATAAATAAATTAAATCACAAAAATTATGATTTGTTAATTACTTTATTATATTTAATTCTTCCCTGATTATACAATTTTGCTATTTTTCAGAACTATGAGTGACGTAATATGATACTGCGTCAATCTCTTCTGAAGTTAATAAACCTTCCTCTCCAAATGCTGGCATTACTCCAAGCCCCTCGGTTACAACACCTCTTACTTGTTCTTCTGAAGGTTTTAAACTATCTAAATCTGGACCTATTTCGCCTGTTGACCCAGCGGCCTTTAAAACATGACAAGTACCACACATCGCTTTATTGTTGAAAACCTCCAACCCTAAAACCATTTTTTCAGAATCTGCTTTTAGATCTATCATTAAGGAAAATGAAAATAATAAAACAACAAAAAAAATCTTACAAATTCTCATTACAGAAAGTTATTAAAGTAAGAAAAATTTAATATCTTTAATGCTTAAATTTTTATACTACTTCAACGTTTACGCTATGATCTTTCCAACCGTTATGGGCGTAGCCTCTTCTATTTTCGTATCTTAGTTCAGGTTGAGTATCGCCACCGGCAGTAGCCTTACTAGCAAGATTGTGACTTCCGGGTCCTAAGTTTGCTTCAAAGACAAACTGTCTCCATGCGTATTTCCCAAGATAGGGACCTACAAATTTTGCTTTTTTCCAGGTTTGTCCGCCATCAATTGAAACTTTAACGTTTCCAACTTTTTTGGTTCCGCCTGTCGCCACACCAGCAATTTGGACCTTACCAGATTTTACCACTCCGGTTTCATCGGTAGGTCTTACAATCCATGATTTAACAGGCATTTCCCAACAAGTAGGATACTCTGGACCTTTTTTTCCAATTGGTGAAATTCTGTAACTTGTTTTCATGTATTTCACATCTGACTCTGCTTCAGTAAAAGCTAATTTACCTAAATGTTTTACATTATTAATACCAAAATATCCTGGCGGAATAGATCTTAGTGGACCTCCATGAGCATTTGGAAGAGGCACACCATTCATCTCCCAAGCTAAAATTGCTTCTTTATAAACTTTAAGCGGAACTGATCTCTCTACCGTTGCTTTTTTTGGATCCAAATCTTTTGGTGCATCAACTCCTGTACAAGTCATATATTTTGCACCACTTGCAATTCCTCCACATGCAGAAACTACCTTTTTAACTGGAACACCTGTCCATATAATACACGCAGCAGCACCCGTCATCCATTGTGATCCTTTTGGTCCATGTTCAAAAAAACCTCTTCCGTTACCTGAACATTGTAGCACTGTTGCGATAGTTGTTTGGCCAAGTTTTCTCAACTGAGCCAAAGTAAATGTTTTTGGCCGTTTAACTCCTTCCACAGACAATTTCCATTTATTTCTATCTCCAATTTGTGCGTCGGTCATAGTCGGCATATTATTTCTAATATAAATATTTCTAATTGGTGTAATTATACTTTCGCNAATTGAACTTCTGTGTGCCTCAATACCTTTTTTAGAATGAACAATTAGAGCGTCCCTATTTTTCCATTTAATAAAATCTGGCAAACCTTTTGGATCTGAATCTTCATGATTAGCTTTTGCGATTGATATCGGTAGTACCGATGTTGCGGCAGCTACCCCAGCTAAAGTTACTGAACCTGTTAAAAAATTCCTTTTACTAGTATCAATTTTTTTTATAATTCTCTTTTTCATCAATTTCTCCTTTGGATTTTAAATTATGAATTCATTATAAATAACTAAGTATAAATTTCAATAAAACAAAGAGTTCTTAAATTTATATAAACTTTCACTTTCTAGTTGAAAAATAAAGCTCTTAAATAATTAGAGGGAAAAAGAAAAAACATTTATATAAAGATAATGGCAGAAACAACTGGAGATAAAAAGAAATACAAACTTATACACGAACAAGTAGATAAAACTGTAGAATCTCCATGTATCCAAGTTTGCACGTATGATGAAGAAGAAGAATTTTGTATTGGATGTTATAGAACTAAAAAAGAATTACAAGATTGGTGGATTATGACTAGAGAACAAAAGCTAGAAGCATTAAAAAAACTTGAGGACGGTTATGATGATTAACGACAACTGGTACGGCATTTGATTGTTAACCAACCACCCCGAAACCAGAGGTAAAACTGAGATAAAAATTTATCCCTTTTAGCTACTAGGAATTAAAGGTACCCATTCAATAATATCTCCTGATTTAAATTGTTCTTTGCCACCAGGAAAAATACCCCAACAGTTTGCTTTTACAAATGATTCGACTCTATGAGACTGCTGCCCTTGCAACGCCTGCAATTCCCCCAACCCCTTAGTATTAACATTTATTAAACATCTCGCAAAATGCGTAAAATTCTTTGGTTTTGAATATTTGTTAATTAGTTGGGCCTTAAATTTTTTTTCTTTTAACATTCCTAAACTATTACGTAGCAATGGATAAATAAAAAAACGAAACCCTGCTGCACATGAAATGGGATTTCCAGGCAGTCCAAAAAATAATTTTTCTTTTCTCTTGAATTTGGACAACATTATGGGTCGACCAGGTTTTATAGAAACACCTTTAAAATACGTTTTAAAACTGAGTTCTTTTATTAATTCTGGAATAAAGTCAAATTTACCTGCAGATATTGCGCCCGAAGTTACAAATATATCAATATCTGATTTAAGTGATTTTTTAAGTTTTTCTTTAAGCTTACTTTGTTCGTTGTCTTTTATAACTCCACCGTCAATTATTTGGTAATGCAAACTTTTTGCAAATGATGTGATATAATGATTATTTGAATTACGAACTTGCCAATTCGATATATTTTTCTTTTTATAATCTACAATTTCATCGCCAGTTCCAAAAAAAATTATTTTAGGCTTTTTTTTTACATACAAGTACCTAATTCCAAGAGTAGTAAGAGCCATAATATGTTTTGGTTGAATTAACTCACCTTTTTTTACTACTACATCTTTTAAATTATAATCTTCTCCAGCAAATCGAATAAATGAAAATTTTTTTACTTCATGATCTACAACAATATGAGTTGGTTTTTTTTTCAGATGGATAATATTTTATCTTTTCAACTGGTATGATAGAATCAAAAGGTTTGGGAACT